>DATHBQ010000193.1:0-15075 GCA_035296105.1 Propionibacteriaceae bacterium
AGCGCTTCTCGCCGCGGGTGAGCCGGCGCCGGGTACGGCCGGGTCCGGTGTCCGACACCTCGGACGTCATGGACACACCTGCCCCCTCGGCTATCGCTAGATGCGACATCATCGCATCTGGGTTGCCTTCCCGGGACCGCCGGCCAGGACGACAATGACCCAATGGGTCCGACGACAGGTCGCGCGCCCGCCGCTCCTCGGGTGGCGGCGGCGGTGGCCGCCCTGCGGGCGCGGGGCGAGCGGGTGACCAGGGTCCGCCAGGCGGTGGTCGAGGTGCTGGACGCGACGACCGAGCACCTCACCGCCGACGAGATCAGCAGCCGGGCCGAGGACCTGGCCCCCGGTCTGCACCGGGCCAGCGTCTATCGCGCGCTGGCCACCCTCGGAGATCTGGGGCTGGTCACCCACACCCACCTGGGCGGCGCGGCGACGGTCTACCACCTCAACCTGGGCGTCCCTCAGCGGACGGCGCCCGGTCATGCCCACCTGCAGTGCTCCCGTTGCTCGCGGGTGATCGACATCCCGGTGACGCTACTGGACCCGCTGGCCGCCGCGGTCGAGCGCGATCTCGGGTTCCGGCTGGAACCGCGACACACCGCCCTGCTCGGGGTCTGCACCGACTGCCGCTGACCGTCTCCGCCGTCAGCCTCCTGGCACCGCCGACAGGTTGCACATTTCGGGCCCAGCGGTCTGCGTCTGTCGGCAGTTCCGGAGAGGTGTGGGAAGGAGAGTCGGACCGGCGTCAGGCCGTACGCGTAGCCGAAGCCTGGCGCTCGGCCGGCTGGGTCAGCTCCTCCAGGCTGCTGGCCCCCGGCAGCTGAACCGTGAACTCGGCTCCGCCCTGGGCGGAGGCGCCGGCCTTCACCCAGCCGCCGTGCTGAGTGATTGTCTGGGCCACGATGGACAGGCCCAGACCGGTGCCGGGCGTGTTCCGGGCGGTGTCGGCGCGGTAGAAGCGGTCGAACACGAACGGCAGGTCGGCCTCGGCGATGCCGGGGCCCTCGTCGGCCACCCGGAGCCGGTCGCCCTCCAACTGGACCCGGACGGTCCCGCCCGGCGGGCTCCACTTCACCGCGTTGTCCAGGAGGTTGGTCACTGCGCGCTCCAGCATGTCGGAGTCACCGATGACGTAGAACGGGTTGAGCTCGACGTCGAAGTGCAGACCAAAGGCCCGCCGGCGGACCCGGTCGAGGGCGGCGTTCACCACGTCGCGGAAGTCGAGCGGCTCCGGGGTGGCGAACGTCTCGTCCCGGGCCAGGGCCACCAGATCTCCGATCAGGGAGGTGAACTCGACCAGCTGGGCGTTCACGTCGTTCATGATCGCGATCCGGTCGGACTCCGACAGCATCCCGCTACGGGCGTCGGCGGCCAGCAGGTCGATGTTGGTTCGCAGACTGGTCAGCGGCGTCCGCAGCTCGTGCCCGGCATCGGCGATCAGCTGGGCCTGCCGCTCCCGGGAGGAGTTGAGCGAGCGCAGCATCTGGTTGAACGACTCGGCGAGTCGGGCCAGGTCGCCGGTCGCGTCGATCTCGATCGGCGCCAGCTCGGTGGTCGCCGTGATCTGCTCGACGGCGGCGGACAGCTGTCGCACCGGTCGCAGGCTGGACCGGGCGACCGTGACGCCCACCATGGCCGCGACCACCACGCCCGCCACTCCGAAGATGATCAGCACCGCCCACAGTGAGCTGAGGATGTTCTTGGTCGCATCCAGCGGCCGGGCAACCACGAGGGCGTAGTAGCCCACGTTCCGCAGCTCGGGGAGCGGCACCGCCACAATCCGGTACTCCACGCCGGCCTCGGAGCGCCCGGACCGGGACGAGAAGCCCAGGCCCAGCCGCGCCACCGCCAGCTCGTTCGCACCGAGCGAGAGCCGGTCGCTCTCGTCGGGCACGAAGTAGGTGCTGCCGTCGGCGCGGACCGCCGCCACCTCGAGGTCGTCCGACCGTACGGAGCGGCCGGTCAGGTTGCCGATCGTGCGCAGGTCCTCCACCACCGGACCGCGGGCCAGGGCGGCGGCGGTGTTCACCAGCTCCTTGTCCAGCGCGCGGTAGAGCGAGACCCGCAGCGTGACGTACCCGGCCACGCTGGTCGCCGCGACGGCAAGGGCCACGGCGACGGTGGTCAGGTACGCCACCCGGCGCTGCAGCGGCATCCGCCGCAGCCAGGACCTCAGGCCGCGGAACACCGCAGCACTCCGGCGGCCGGATCCGCAGCTGAGGTCATGGCGGCGTCTCGCGCAGCACGTAGCCGACCCCCCGCACGGTGTGGATCAGCCGAGACTCGCTCTCCGCCTCGGTTTTGCGGCGGAGGTAGCCGATGTAGACCTCCAGCGAGTTGGCCGTGGTCGGGAAGTCGAATCCCCAGACCTCGTTGAGCAGCCAGGACCTTTCCAGCACCCGCCGGGGATGGCTCATGAACGCCTCGAGCAGCGCGAACTCGGTCCGGGTCAGGTTGATCAGCCGGGTGCCGCGCACCACCTCGCGCGTCGTCGGGTTCAGCACCAGGTCGGAGAAGGTGAGGCTGTGCGCCGACGGGTCGGCCGAGTCGGCGACCGTCCCGGCCCGCCGGACCAGCGCCCGGAGTCGGGCCAGCAGCTCGTCCAGCGCGAACGGCTTGGCCATGTAGTCGTCGCCACCGGCGTCCAGCCCGTCCACGCGGTCACCCACTGCGTCCCGGGCGGTGAGCACCAGGATGGGTACGTCGTTGCCGGCGGCCCGCAGCATCCGGGTGGTCTCCAGCCCGTCCAGCCGGGGCATCATCACATCCATGATCACCGCGTCGGGTCGCACGGCGGCCAGCCGGGCCAGCGCCTGGACGCCGTCCTCGGCGGTGCTCACCTCGTAGGAGTTGTACTCCAGGGAGCGCTTGAGTGAGTCGCGGACGGCTTGATCGTCGTCGACGACCAGGATGTGCATGGCGCCACTTTAGGCCGCCTGCGGCACCCGGAGCCGGTTCAGCACCTCCGGCCGAGGTGCCGACGGTCCGAACCCCTGGAGGGTGGCCCGAGCAACGGCCAGCGCCAGCGTGGGGGAGAACAGGGCCCGCGGCTCGATCATCAGGTGGTAGACCCGCGCGAAGGTCCAGTACGCCTCCTCGTCCCCGGCCGCAGCCAACCGGGCCAACTGCGCTCCCCACAGCCCGAGCGCCTGCTGCGCCGCGTTCTGCGGCCGGCCGCTGCTCGGCTGGCGCAGATCCTCGCTGGTGGCCACCGACCAGCAGAAGTCGGCCACTCGGTCCAGCCGGCGCTGCAGGTCCGGCCGGCCCCAGTGCTCGCGCAGCCGCAGGGCCTGCTGCGCCGCCACCGTCATGCCCTGCCCGTAGACCGGGTTGAACGCGCAGGCTGCGTCGCCCACCACCAGCAGCCCGGCCGGCCACGACCGGGCCAGGCCGTAGCGGTGACGGCGGTTCGAGGTCTGTCGGTAGACGGCGACGTCACTGGCCGGCACGAGCCGGTCGACGACATCGGCGATGGCGGGGTCCGGCAGCGACTCCAGGTACGCCGCGAACTCGGCCGGGTCGCGGCCCGGCCGGTGTTTCCCGTAGCCGCCGGCGATGACCAGCCAGTGGCCGTCCTCGACCGGCAACGCCAGTGCCCCCCGGCCGCTCTCCGGGGTGGCTCCGATCACCACGCCCGTCTCCAGCGGGGCGGGCCCGTCCGCCCGGTAGAGCCGGCAGGCGTAGCCGAGCTGGGCATCCACCACCTCCGGCTCGCGGACGCGTACGCCGAGCTCGGCCAGCCAGAGCGGCATCCTTGAGCTGCGCCCGGAGGCATCGATGACGATGTCGGCCGCCACCGTCTCCTGATCCTCGCCTTCAACCCGCCAGCCGTCGCCGGAGCGGTGCAGTCCGGCGGCGCGTACGCCCTGGACGACCTCCACGCCGGCCAGCGCCTGCACCCGCTGCCGGACGACGTGCTCGAGCAGCGGGCGGGTGACCGAGATGATCTCGAAGGAGCGCAACCAGGTGGGCATCCAGCCGTACTCGCCGAGCAGGGGCATGGTTCCGCCGTCGAAGACCGCGGCGCCGTGCGCGATCAAATCCTCACGCAGGCCGGGCAGCAGGGTCGAGGCGCTGAGCAGGCCGCGGTGCAGCAGCAGATGGGCCTGCCGCCCCTGGGGGACACCTTTGCGCGGCTCGGGCGCGGCGGGCAGCCGGTCACGCTCGAGGATGATCGTCTCCACACCCCGGGAGGAGGTGGCGGCGGCCGCGAACAGACCGGCCAGGCTCGCCCCGAGAACGGCTGCCCGCATGCCCCCGAGACTAGTCGGGGCGGTCAGGCGGCGGCCGTGCCGGATAGGTCGGCTTCCACCTTCTCTGGAAACCGATCACTTACGACAGGTTCCTGGCCCTAGGAGCTGTCCCAACTGACCGGTTTCCGACAGGGCGGAGCTCCGGGGATCGGCCGAGCCGCAACACCCGGTCCGCCTGATCGGTGCTCAGCCGACCGGGCGGGTGATCGCCATAAGCAGGGTGTGCATGAGCTCCCGCTCGGTCCGGGCGTCGAACAGGGCGTCCATCTGCTCGTGCTGCCAGGTCGCGGTCAGCAGGGCCAGCCCCTCCTGGAACGGCACGGTGAACTCGAGCCCCGCGTACGCGAGCGCGTCGGAGATCAGCGCCGACAGCTGGCGCTCGCACTCGTCCCGGAAGGCCAGGTACGGCGCCCGCAGCGCGGGCTGCCGGGCGGCGTAGAGCAGCAGCTCGCGCTCGGTCAGCAGCGTCTCCCGGCTGCCGCTGCCCGACTCGGTGAAAGCGGTCAGCGTGAAGCCGACGAGGTCGGCCGCATCCAGCTTGTTCGGCGCGGCCTTCATCCGGGCGATGGCCTGCTCGGCAGCCGAGACCTGGGTGCGGATGGTCTGCCGGATCAGGGCCAGCACCAGCTCGTCCTTGTCGGCGAAGTTGGAGTAGAAGGCCCCGCGGGTGAAGCCCGCCGCCTCGCATATCTCCTCCACGCTGGCGCCGATGATGCCGCGCTCGGCGAACACCCGGACCGCCGCGGCCATCAGCCGCTCCTGGGTCTGCGCCCGGCGGGCCGTCAGCGGCTTGTCCAGCACCTCGGTCATGCGCGCCCTCTGCTTTCAATACGGCGGTGTATCCAATACAGTAACGTATCGTGTCGTCCTACCTCTACGGCTTGGGCCGCTGGGCCTTCCGCCGCCGAGTCGCTCTGTTGGTGACCTGGCTCACCGTACTAGCGGTACTGGGTGGGGTGGCGGCCGTTGCCGGAGGCGACTTCGACGAGTCGTTCGACCTGCCGGGAACCGAGTCCCAGGTGGCCCTGGACTCGCTCGGCCGCACCTTCCCGCAGGCCGGCGGCACCACGGCGCAGGTCGTGGTGGTTGCTCCGGAGGGCGAGAGCGTTCGTGACACCGGGCTCCGCGACACCATCGAGCAGGCCACCAGGGACTACGAGACGATCGACCAGATCGACGACGCCGTCTCGCCCTTCGACGAGTTCGCCCGCGGGGTCATCTCCGACGACGACCGGGCGGCCATCATCTCGCTCCGCTTCGACGTCGAGTCCGGCAACATCACCGAGGGCACCTTCGCCGCCCTGGCTGCGCAGACCACCGAGCTGCAGGCCGAGATCCCCGGCGGCCAGGCCTCGGTCGGCGGGGAGGCGTACGGCGACAACCGGCCCGGACTGAGCCTGGCCGAGGGCATCGGCGTCCTGATCGCCATGGTCGTCCTGCTGTTCACGCTCGGCTCCTTCCGGGCGGCCGGGATGCCCCTGCTCACTGCCCTGCTCGGGGTCGGTATCACCATGGCGCTGATCTTCGGGGCCACCGCCATCGCGACGATCTCCTCGACCACGCCGCTGCTCGCGCTGATGCTGGGACTGGCCGTCGGCATCGACTACGCCCTGTTCATCACCTCCCGGCACCGCGACCAGCTGCGCGACGGGATGGCGCCGGAGGAGTCAGTGGCCCGAGCCGTCGCGACCGCCGGATCCGCCGTGGTCTTCGCCGGCCTGACCGTGATCATCGCGCTGTGCGGCCTGGCCGTGGCCCGGATCCCGTTCCTGACCACGATGGGCGTCGCCGCCGCGATCGGCGTCGGCATCGCGGTGCTGATCGCGCTGTCCCTGCTGCCCGCGCTGCTCGGCTTCGGCGGCGAGCGCCTCCGGCCAAAGGTGCGTACGCCGCGTCCGAGTAAGCGTGCCCTTCGACAGGCTCAGGGCGCAGTGCCGCGGGCCTGGGTCCGGCTGGTCACCAAGGTCCCGGTGCTGACCATCCTCCTGGTCGTCGTCGGTCTCGGCGCGATGGCGTACCCGGCCAAGGACCTGCACATCGCCCTGCCCAGCAACGGCGTGGCCAACCCGGGCACCCCGGCCCGGGTCACCTACGACCTGATCAGCGAGCACTTCGGCGACGGCTACAACGGCCCGCTGATCGTCACGGCCACGATCGTCAGCACCGACGACCCGCTCGAGGTGATGGACGGGATCGCCGACGAGATCCGCGCACTGCCCGGCGTGGCCAGCGTGCCGCTCGCGACGCCCAACGAGGACGCCAGCACCGGCATCGTGCAGGTGATCCCCGAGGATGGACCGGACACCCCGGAGACCAAAGCCCTGGTCCGCGACCTCCGGAACCTCAAGCCGGTCATTCTCGACCGCTACGACGTGCCGATCGCCGTCACCGGCTACACCGCCGTGGCCATCGACGTCTCCGACCGGCTCGGCGGCGCCCTGCTGCCCTTCGGGGTTCTCGTGGTGGGCCTGTCCCTCGTGCTGCTGACCATGGTCTTCCGCTCGGTCGCCGTGCCGCTCAAGGCCACCATCGGCTACCTGCTCAGCGTGGGTGCGGCCTTCGGGGCGACGGCCATGGTCTTCGAGTACGGCTGGTTCTCGGGATTCTTCAACGTGGCCCAGACCGCCCCGGTGATCAGCTTCCTGCCGATCCTGCTGATGGGCATCCTGTTCGGCCTGGCCATGGACTACGAGGTGTTCCTGGTCTCCCGGATCCGCGAAGAGTACGTGCACGCGGTCAACAGCAAGGGGGACGACCCCCTTGGACCCCCGCCGCGCGCACAACAACACACGGGCGCGCGCGCAGCCGCTCACCGCGCCATCGAGGACGGGTTCGCCGCGTCGTCCCGGGTGGTGATCGCCGCGGCGGTGATCATGTTCGCCGTCTTCGCCGCCTTCGTGCCGCACGGTGAGGGCCCGATCAAGACCATCGCGTTCGGCCTGGCCGTAGGGGTGTTCATCGACGCCTTCGTGGTCCGGATGACCCTGGTGCCCGCGGTGCTGGCCCTGCTCGGCCAAGCTGCCTGGTGGCTGCCCCGCTGGATCGACCGGCGGCTGCCGTCCTTCGACGTGGAGGGTGAGGCGCTGGCTCACCAGCTGGCCCTGGCCGACTGGCCGGCGCCCGGCGACACCCATGCGGTGTACGCGGAGGATCTGGTCATCGGCGACGCGCTTGTGTCGCTGGCCGTGCGCGCCGGCGAGGTCGCGGTGGTCGACGGGCCGGACGCCAGCGCGCTGCTGCTCACCCTGTCCGGCCGGATGGCCATCGCCGACGGCCGGGTCAAGGTCGCCGGCCTGGTCCTGCCCGAACAGGCCGCGGCGGTACGGCGCCGCACCGCGTACCTGGACTGCGCGGCCAGCCCCGACATCAACCGCGAGCTGACGTCCATCCTGCGGGCCTCACCCGACATCCTCTTCGTCGACCACGCCGACTTCGTCCCGCTGGCGACGTTCGACGGCGTCGGCCCGACGGTCGTCCTTGGGCTACGCAACCGGGAGCTGGCCAACGAGCTCCGACCCGAACTTCTGACTGCTTCCCCCGCCTGACCACTTGCGAAGGACTCCTGCGTTCATGAAGATCTCCCGCCGGCTCTGGACCCTGCTTGGTCTGCTGCTGGTCCCGCTGGTCGTCGCCGGTGGTTTCCTGTGGGCGACCTGGGACTTCGACTCCCGCCTGGAGCGGGTCGAGGCCGCCGTGGTCAACCTCGACGAGCCGGTCCGGCTGAACGGTCAGCTGGCTCCGCTGGGCCGGCAGCTGGCCGGTGAGCTCGTCGAGGGCGCCGAGGAGGAGAACTTCCGCTGGACCCTCACCGACAACGAGGATGCATCCGACGGCCTGGCCGCCGGACGCTACGCCGCCGTGGTGACCATCCCCGCCGACTTCTCGGCCCGGGCGACCTCCTGGAGCGAGAACCACGCTGACGAGGCCGAGCGGGCGACGATCGAGGTGCAGACCTCGGAGGTGAGCGGAATCGCCGACCCGGTGGTCGGTCGGGCGGTCACCGCCGCGGCAACACGGGCCCTCAACAACGAGCTGACCGAGCAGTACCTCAACGGCATCTACCTGGGCTTCAACCAGCTGAACAAGCAGTTCGGCACCCTGGCCGACGGGGCGGACAAGCTGGCCGACGGCGCGAAGGACCTGTCCGGTGGCCTGAGCCAGTCCGCTACCGGGGGCCGAGAGCTGGCCGGTGGGCTCGATCAGCTGAATAGGGGCGCCGACCAGCTGGCGACCGGGACGCGTGACCTGGCCACCGGGGCGGGCCAGCTCAGCACGGGGCTGGGGCGACTGGCCAGCGGGGTGACCAGGACCGCGAACGGGGCGGACGACCTCGCCGACGGGACCGACGACCTGGCCACCGGAGCGGACAAGCTGGCCGCCGGCGCCGGCGACCTGAGCAGCGGCGTCAAGCGGCTGGACCGGGGCGCCGAGCAGCTGGCCGACGGGGCCGACGACCTGGCCGCTGGGGTCGGCGCCCTGCGCAGGGGGACCGCTCAGCAGCCGGGCGGCACCAAGGCGTACGCGGCCGGGGTGCGGGAGTTCGCGAGCGGACTACGGCAGTACTCCCGAGGACTGCAGGCTGATCCGACCGCGGCGCAGATCGAGCAGCTGTGCAGCAGCCCGCAGTTGCAGCCGATCTGCGCCGACCAGGCCTCCCGCCAAGTTCTGGTGGCGGGCTTCACGGCCGGTCTTCAGGGCGCCGCTGCGGGCCTCGAGGACCGGGGCGACCAGCCGGGCTTGCTGAGCAGCGCCGAACAGCTGGCCGATGGGGCGGCGGGCATCGACGCCGGCGTCGGCCGGCTGCAGGCCGGGGCGAGGACGTACGCCGGTGGCGTGGACACCTTCGCCGACGGCGTCGGCGAGCTGGCCACCGGCAGCGGCACCCTCGCCAAGGGGACGCGCGATCTTGCCGACGGAACCGGCCAGCTGGCCACCGGGACCGATGACCTGGCTGACGGCCTCGGCCAGCTCGTCACCGGGGCGGGGCAGTCGGCAACCGGAGCGCGGGACCTGGCCACCGGAGCCGGGCAGCTGAGCATCGGGGCGTCCCAGCTGGCGACCGGCACGGGGCAGTCGGCTCAGGGCGCCGGGCAGCTGGCTGACGGGCTGACCCAGCTGTCGACCGGCGGCAGGGGCTTGGCCGACGCCACGCGCGAGTTCGCCGACGGGATCGCCGAGGGCCGCAAGGAGGTTCCGACCTACACCGAGAACGAGCGGGAGCGGCTGTCCGGTGTGGTCAGCGCACCGGTCGCCGTGCCGGCGAGCGACGGGGCGTCCTACTCCGACATCGCCACCAGCACGCTGCTGGTCGTGCTGGCGTTGTGGCTCGGCGGTCTGGCCGCGTTCGTGGTGCTGCGGCCGGTGACGGAGCGGGTGCTGTCATCGATGAAGCCGTCCTGGCGACTGACCATCGATGCGCTCGGTCCAGCGGCGGTGATCGGGGCGGTGCAGGCCGTCGTCCTCAGCGTGGTGGTGCAGCAGCTGCTGGACCTGTCGGGCGGGAAGCTGGCCGCACTGCTGGCCTTCACCGGACTGACCGCGGTGACCTTCGCCGCCGTGAACCAGGCCCTGGTGGCCGCGTTGGGTGGGCTGGGCCGGTTCCTGTCGGTGCTCGCCGCGGTGGTCGTCACGGCGGGCGCCCTCACTGCGGCCGCGCCGGCGCTGTTCGCCGGGGTCGCGCCCTACCTGCCGCTCACCCCGGCGCTGCAGGGCATACGCGCCCTGGTCAGCGACGGCGGCAGCGTCGGACCCGCGGTCGGGGTGCTGGTCGGCTGGCTGCTGGTGGGCGTCAGCGTCAGCGTGCTGGCCGTGGCCCGCCGCCGGATGCTCCCGGCCGCCGTGTCGACCCGGCGGCCGGCGTTCGCGCCCTAGGAAGATGCACCCTGATCCCGCGGATGCGCCCTGAGCCTGTCGAAGGGTTGCCGTACGCGATGTCGGCGAGGGTCACCGCACCGCTCGCGCCAAGTGGCATGAGAATTGGCGAACAAGTGCCAGAAGATTCTGGTTGTCCGTGTGAGCGCCATCACAGATAATTGCCACCCGGTCGAAATCGTCCGCCACTTTCGACCCCAACCAGCGCGCACAGCCACGGAGCGCCATGATGAACCGCATCGACATGGGATCGCCCGATGCGCTTCTTCTCGCGCACGCCCTCGAGAAGCTCCGTGCCCGTGACGGGTTGACCCATGCCCGGTTGATCAACGGCCAACGCGGTGATGCGGCAGCGTTGCTGCGTCTGGGTGCCGTTCGGCGTTTCGCCGCCGTCCACCAGATCCCTCCGGAACAGGCAGCGGTGGAGGTGATCCGCGAATGTGTGCGCGAGAACCTCGACGATTCCGACCGGATCGTGGCGGACGCCGTGCTCGGTCTCGGCTCCTTCACCGAGGCCTACGCCAGGTACCGGATCGACCAGCGTGTCATCTCCGCCCTCTCCTCCGACCTGCTCGGTCGGCGCCGGACGGCGTTGCTCACACACTGGCGCGACCTGCACCGAGCCCTTCGTGTCGATCCCACCGATCCACCGAGTGACCGGTCACTCCGCGGCACGGTGGAGCCGGCGATGCTGGCGGAACTGGCCCGTCAGCTGATCCGTCGCGAAGTCTTCTCGTTCGGAGCCAAGAACGCGCCGGCCGTCACCGCCGGGGATGACGGTGGCCCGGCACATCCAGCCAAGGTCATCGTCATCGGTGGGGCGGTGATGGACGCCAAGTTCCGGACCAAGAGCCTGCCCTCGGTCGGCATGTCCGCTGAGGCGCTGTCCTTCCAGCTGGCGCCGGGCGGCAAGGGCTTGAACCAGGCGGTCGCCGCGGCCCGCCTAGGGAATGATGTCGCTCTGGTCGCCGCTGTCGCCCGGGACCGGTTCGGCATGGAGATCGTCGAGCACCTCCACGACGAAGGCGTCGACACCTCCCTGATCAAGTGGGTGGACGACTCACGAACCCCTTTCACCGCGGTGGTGGAGCTCGAGCTGGGCGACAGCCTGGCCGTCAACTGGCCCAATCGCGACGGCGCTCAGCTGGAGCCCCGAGACCTCGAGTGCCTGAATGATCGCTTGCCGGCCTGTGACGCGTTGCTGGTGACCTTCGAGGTGCCGCGCCGAACACTGGAATGCGCCTTGACCATGGTGGGTGGCGTCAGCAAGCACCGACCGCTGGTCATCGTCACGCCCGGTCAGCCGTATGACACCGCGATCTCCGGCCAGTCGCTCTCCCAGATCGACTTCCTCGTGGCGCACGAGTGGGAGCTCGGGCAGTACGCTCCGCCGGACCGCGATCTGTTCGATGTCGATGCAGCCGCCCGACGACTGCTCGCCTACGGGGTCGAGCACCTCTGCGTCCCGAACAGTGGTGGCTGCAACATCTACTCCGAGCAGCTCGGCACGTTCAGCGTTCCGACGTTCCCCTCGCCTTACAAGGAACAGGCGACTGCACGCGACGCCTTCTGCGCCGCCCTTGCCGCAAAGCTGATCGAAAGCGAGGGCCGGTTCTCGGAGGACGCCGCTCTGTGGGCCACGGCCGCGATGGCCGCGGCGACGGCTGACCACCCACTGCCCAACCCGCTGCCGGACCGGCGACGAGTGCAGCAGCTGCTCGAGCGCTCACGGTTCGCGGTGAACCCGCGGTACAGCCAGGTCAGCGATGCAGCCGAGCGACCTGGCTCGGCGGAATGGATTCGGTCGCTCCCCTGATCCGGCAGCAGAAGAGGAGTGAGTCCTCCAGCGGTAGGCGGCTCTTCTCGAAGGCCCGGGGATTCCGCAGCTTGAGCTCACCGAAATTGCTGGTGCCGAATTGCTCGCGGAGTTGCCGAGTGGTCATGAATCGTCCGCGGTAATAGACGTACGGGCGGGCTCGGATTGTCATCCACCGCTGCCAGTTCGCCGCCCGATAACTGCTTCCGGTGAATCCGAGATTGGGATCGACCACCGTGCTGAGGAGGGTGACATCCCGACGATGGTGGCGGACCCAGGTGCGCACGCGCGAGAGAAGGGTCGAGATGGAATTGGCCGGCGCGGTGTCCACCGCGAACACGCGGGAGATGTCCAGGATCTCGGCCGGAGCGACTCCGAACCGACCTTCGAGCTTCTGGACGAGTCGCGGCCATTGCAGGCCGGAAAGGCTGCAGAGAGCGACCGGAAGCCGGCTCACCGGATCGACCAGTGCGAAGTGCGTCGAGTCCGAGCGCGTCGTCCGTAGGTAGTGCAGACGATTCAACAGGGGCGTCGCCTGGGCTTCGTCGATCTCGGCGAACCGGAGCTCGGACAGGACGAATGGACCCTTAGGTACATGATCGCTGGCCTCGGCCAGGTCTTCACACAGCCACCGGGCACAGCGCCGGATCTCCTGTTCGGCTCGCCTCTGCTCCAGCCGCCCGAACTGTGCGACACGAGGGAGCTGTTGGCAGGACCGGACCATCAGCGCGCTAGACGGGACGCGGAACTCCTCGGCGATCCGAGAGACGACCTCTGCCATCGGGAAGGGGTGCGGCGGCGCGTCCGCACCGGTGAGCAGCAGTATCACCGGAGCGGAGAAGCGAGATGTTTCCCGAGGCTGACGTGATCTGAGAGCGGCGGCAACCAAGGCCTGCGACCGACGGGCACGGCAGGAATCTGCCACTGTTCGACCGCCGCCGCGGTGCCATTGAGCGATTGCCAAAAAAGGTTCCGGCGCCGATCTGGGAGCTACTTGCTGCCAATTGGCGGAGAGGAAACGCCATTTGGTGCGAAGGCAGGACTCACCGTTACTGCCGGGTACGGCCCAGCGCTTCTGGTGCCAGTTGCTCGAGACGCGTCCGCCAAATTACATGGTTGACCGTCGATTGTCGTGGTCTTCAATAGAAGTAAAGCACCCGAGAGGCCACGGCACTTTCATTACGTCCGACCACACGGTAGCGGTTCGATGAATGTCTGGCAACTCGACGGATAACCGGGAGGAGGAAAGCCGATGTCTCAGAACGAGATCGGGGTGGCCCTGTTGCTGTGTGTCGCCACGGTGGCTGCATATTGGCGGCAGATCGCGGTGTTCATGACACTTGTTGTGGGCATGATCTTCTGCGCTGGCGTCTACCACATCGTGTCGGTACTCCACCTGTGATCACGAACGCGGCTGCGCTGCCCGATGTACGAAGACGGCGCGCAGCTGGTCATTCGCCTCCAGAGCGGCGGCCGCACTGAAGGCGGTCGCCGCCTCCGCGAGCCGGCCGAGCCGCTCCAGGATGTCGCCGCGGGCGGCGTGGAACAGCGGGTAGCGCTGCAGGCTCTGGACCTCGGTCAGCGCATCGAGGCGCTCCAGTCCGGCGACCGGACCATCGGCCCGGGACACGGCGACGGCGTGGTTGAGGTCGAGGACGGGGGACGGCGTCAGGTGGCGGAGCACGACGTAGAGGGCGGCGATCCGCTTCCAGTCGGTCGAGGCGACGTCGACCGCGCGGGCGTGACAGGCGGCGATCTCGGCCTGCAGGGTGTAGGGGCCGCCGCCCAGCTCGCCGGCCCGGGCCAGGTCCTCCAGGCCGCGCCGGATCAGCAGCCGGTCCCAGCGCCGTCGGTCCTGGTCCTCCAGTAGCACCGGCGTGCCGTCGGGGGAGTGCCGGGCCGGGAGCCTGGAGGCCTGCAGCTCCATCAGCGCCAGCAGGCCGTGAGCCTCGGGCTGCCTGGGCTGCAGCGCCACCACACGCCGGCCCAGTCGTAGGGCGTCGTGACAGAGCTCCGGCCGGGTCCAGTCCTCGCCGGCCGCGGCGGCGTACCCCTCGTTGAAGATCGCGTAGACGACCGCGAGCACCACCCCGAGCCGGCCCGGCAGGTCGGCGGCCCCCGGCAGCTCGAACCGGGCCCCGGCCGTCGCCAGCCGGCGCTTGGCCCGGACGATCCGCTGCGCGGCGGTGGACTCGCTGACCAGGAACGCTCGGGCGATCTCGGCCGTCTGAAGCCCGGCGACCACCTTGAGGGTGAGCGCGATCTGGTTCTCCCGGCTGAGGGCGGGATGGCAGGACATCAGGATCAAGGTGAGCTCGTCGTCGCGGACGGGGTCGTCGATCATGGCGGTCACCTCCTCGGTGGGATCGTGCTGGTCAGGGTGGTCGGCGGCGTAGAGAGTGTGCTTGTGTTCGCCGGTCGTGCGGCGCCGTGCGTGGTCGACGAAGCGGTGGTGGGCGGTGGCCATCAGCCAGGAGCCCGGGTGCCGCGGTACGCCGTCGACGGGCCACTGCCGGAGCGCGGCGGCGAAGGTGTCCTGGGCGAGATCCTCGGCCAGCCCCAGGTCGCCACCGGTCCGGCGGACCAGGGCGGCCGTCAGTCTGGCGGACTCGATCCGCCAAACTGCGGCCACCGTGTCGGCGATGCTGTCGGTCACGCCGGCGGCTCGCCGCCGCCGGTCATCACCTGGAGGATTTGCGAGGTGCCGGTCCAGCCCGGCCACAGCTCACGGTGCAGGTCCATGAACCGCCGGATCCACTCGACCATGTCCTCCTTGGACCGGACCTCGTAGACGACGTAGCTGACCAGCTCCTTGGTCTCGGTGAACGGGCCGTCGAGGACGCTCAGCTCATCGGACTGCACCGTCACGTCGGTCCGGGTGTGGGGGAGCAGGCCGCCCATGTCGAGCATGACGCCGGCGGTGGTGGCCTCCTGGCCGAGGGCCATGATCGCCTCGAACAGCTCGGGCGGCGGCGGGGTGGCGGGCTGGCTGGCGAAGAGAACGGAGAGGTAGCGCATCTTCAGTGTTCCTTTCGGTGGTTGTGAAGTGGCGGAGGTTCAGGCGGTCGTGGCGACAGAGCGGTAGAAGTGGACCGCCACGGCGGCCAACCACGCCCAGACGGCGATCACCGCGGCGAC
>DATHBQ010000194.1:0-1818 GCA_035296105.1 Propionibacteriaceae bacterium
GCTGGCCGGCGGCTGGGTGGTGGTGGCCTTTCTGCTCTGCGCCACGGCTTACTCGGTGTTCCAGGTTCCCTACGTCGCCCTGCCCGCCGAGCTCACCGGCGACTACGACAAACGCACCCGGCTGCTCACCTGGCGGGTGGCCATCCTGGCCGTGGCCATCCTGCTCAGCGGGGCGACCGCACCGATCATCCGGAACGCCCTGGGCTACCCGGCGATGGCCGTCTTCGTCGGCGGGCTGATCCTGCTGGGCGCCCTCGGCGCGTACGCGGGAACCCGCGACGTGCCCGCGGTGACCGTGCCCGCTCCTCCGGGCGGACTGCTCGCCCAGTTGGGGGCCGCCGCGCGGGTCGCCGACTTCCGGCGGCTGCTGATCACCTTCGGCGTGCAGGCCCTGGCCATCGGCTGCCTGCTGGCCGGCGTGGACTACGTGGCCCGGGTCGTGCTCGGGCGGCCAGGCGCCTCGTCGGTGCTGTTCTCCTGCTTCGTCGGCCCGGCGCTGCTGGTCACCCCGGTGTGGCAGCGGCTGGCCGACCGGCTCGGCAAGAAGCTCGGCTACCTGATCGCCTCGCTGGTGCTGGCCGTGGGTTGTGCCGGGCTGGCGCTGGCCGGCGCGGCACCGGTGGCCGTGGTCTACCTGATGGCCGCGGTGACCGGGATCGGCTACGCCGGGGCCTAGCTGTTCCCGCTGGCCATGCTCCCGGACACCGCCGCGCACGACGCCCGGCAGACCGGCGAGAACCGGGTCGGGGTGTTCACCGGCGTGTGGACGGCGATCGAGACGCTCGGCCTGGCTCTGGGTCCAGCGGTGTTCGCCGCCGTGCTGGCCCTGGGCGGGTACCGCTCCTCGACCGGCTACACCGTGGCCCAGCCGACATCGGCCCTGACCGCGATCGCCGTCGGCTTCTCGATCGTCCCGGCGGCTCTGGTGCTGCTCAGCCTGGCCGCGCTGCGCGGTTACCGACTGACGAAGGAAGAGGTGGCGTAGGACATGGACGCCGAGCAGATCCGGACCGCCCTGACGGCGCTGCGGCAGCACGACCTGCCGACTCACGGCGGCCGGACGCTGGCCTACGTGTACGACTCGGGCCTGGCCGAGGTGGACGCCGTGGGCCGGGAGGCGCTGGCCGCGTACGGGTCGACGAACGCCCTCGACCCGACCGCGTTCCCCTCGCTGCTGCAGATGGAGCAGGACCTGATCGCCGACGCGGCGGCCCTGCTCGACGGCCCGCCGGGCACCGTCGGCACCGTCACCTCCGGCGGCACCGAGTCGATCCTGCTCGCCGTCCAGACCGCCCGCGACGCCCATCCCGACATCACCCGGCCGACGATGGTGCTGCCCACGTCCGCACACGGGGCGTTCCACAAGGCGGCGCACTACTTCGGGGTACGCCCGATCATGGTCGACGTCGACCCGGGGACCGGCCGGGCGGTGCCCACGGCCATGACCGCGGCCATCGCCGACGACACGGTGCTCGTCGTCGCCTCCGCACCGTCGTATGCCCACGGGGTGGTCGACCCGGTCACCCAGATCGCCACGGCGGCCCAGGCGGCGGGCGTGCGCTGCCACGTGGACGCCTGCATCGGCGGCTGGCTGCTGCCGTTCCTGCGCCGTGACGACCCCGAGCTGCCGGCGTTCTCGTTCCTGGTGCCCGGGGTAACCAGCATCTCGGTGGACCTGCACAAGTACGGCTTCACCCCGAAGGGCGTCTCGATCCTGCTGCACCGGGATGCCGCCCTGCGCCGGCCGCAGTACTTCGCCACGGCCGGCTGGCCGGGCTACACCATGATCAACGCAGGCGTGCAGTCGACCCGGTCGGG
>DATHBQ010000195.1:0-9498 GCA_035296105.1 Propionibacteriaceae bacterium
TGGGCCCGGCGGCCGGCGGTCACCACTGAGGTGCCGGGGCTGTTCGTCGCCGGTCCGTTCTCCCCCGCCGGCCCGGGCGGGTCGGCCGAGGTCCTCTCCGGCGCCCTCGCCGCGTACGCCGTGCAGGACTACCTCGGTCGCTGACCGCTCAGGACACAAACCCGGGCCACCAGCGGTTCCGTATACTCAGACGTTCATGTCCAGCGCGTGTGAGGAACTCATTTCTTGACCGACGTGCAGGCCTCGAGCACCGTCGAGCGCGAGTTGGCGATCGAGCAGGCGCACGTGGACCTGGTGTACGCCCGGCTCGCCGAGGCCACCCGGTCCGCCCAGCAGGTGGCCAGTGCCGGCCGCGCCCTGTACCGCTCCGACCGCGAGTCCTACCTGCGGGAGGAGGACGGCACCGGACTCTACGAGCGCGACGTGTTCGCGTTCCAGGCGGCCAAGCGGCTGGCCGTGCTGGACGCCGAGCACGAGGGCCTGGTCTTCGGCCGGCTGGACCGCACCGACGGCGAGGTGCGCTACGTCGGCCGCATCGGGATCCGGGACGCCGACTACGAGCCGCTGGTCGTGGACTGGCGGGCGCCGGCCGCCGAGCCGTTCTACCGCGCCACGCCGAGCCAGCCGATGCAGGTGGTCCGCCGGCGGGTGCTGCACTGCCGGGGCGACCGGGTGACCGGGATCGAGGACGACCTGCTGGATGCCGAGAACGCCCGCGGCGACCTGGCGGTCATCGGCGAGGGCGCGCTGCTGGCGGCGCTCTCCCGGGCCCGCGGCCACACCATGCGCGACATCGTGGCAACCATCCAGGCCGAGCAGGACGAGGCCATCCGGGCGCCGTACCAGGGCTTCACCATGATCAGCGGCGGCCCCGGGACCGGCAAGACGGTGGTCGCCCTGCACCGGGCGGCGTTCCTGCTCTACTCCAACCGGCGGCGGTTCGAGTCGGGCGGCGTACTCGTCGTCGGGCCGAGCAACGCGTTCATGAACTACATCGAGCGGGTCCTGCCCTCCCTGGGCGAGGACGCGGTCACCCTGCGGCCGATCGGCGGCGTCGCCAGCGACGTGGTGCGGCTCCGCGGCGAACGCCTCGACCCCCCGGCCGTCGCAGCGGTCAAGGGCAGCCTGCGGATGGCCAAGCTGCTGCGCCGGCTGGCCCACGAACAGCCGGTAAACAGCCCGACCGAGCTCCGGGTGACAGTAAAGGGGCACGTGCTGGTGCTGCCCCACCGCGTGCTCGGCGACATCCGCGCCGACACGTTGGGCCACCACAAGGTCAATCTCGGCCGGTCCGCCGCTGAGCGAGGTCTGCTCAACGCGCTGTGGCGGGTCCGCCCGACCGACCTCGAGCAGGAGCGGGAGGAGTTTGACGACCTGATCACCGACACCGCGACGTTCGAGCGGTTCATGGACGCGTGGTGGCCCTCGGTGGCCGCCACCGAGGCGCTGGCCCGGCTGGCCGACCCCGGTCTCGTCCGCCGGCTGTCGGGCGGCCTGCTGTCCAACGCCGAGTGCGACCTGCTCGCGGCCAACTACGCCGACCTGGGCGAGCGGCCCGACTGGACGGTCGCCGACAGCGCCCTGCTGGACGAGCTGGTCCACCTGCTCGGCCCGCTGCCGGAGCCGGAGGAGCCGGAGGTCTCGCTGTTCCTCGACCCCGACACCGACGGGGCCGAGGTGGTGACCACCGCCGACCGGCTGGCGGTCCGCCAGGAGGTCGACCCGTTTGCGACCGGCGTCGCGACGTACGCGCACATCCTGGTCGACGAGGCGCAGGACATCTCCCCGATGCAGTGGCGGATGCTCCGCCGCCGCGGACCGAGCGCCAGCTGGACCATCGTCGGGGACCCGGCGCAGAGCTCCTGGCCGGACGCGAAGGAGGCCGAGCGGGCGATCACCGAGATGGTGGGCACGTCGCCGATCCGCAACTTCCGGATGAGCACCAACTACCGCAGCCCGGCCGAGGTGTTCGACCTGGCCGCGAAAGTCGTGCAGGCGGTCTACCCGGAGGCGGACCGGCCGCAGGCCGTGCGGTCGGTCGGCATTCCGCCCCGGCTCGCCGTCGCCGGTCCGGCCGGCCTGGCGGCCAGCGCCGCCGACGAGCTGGCCGCCCTGCTGGGCGAGGTCGACGGCACGGTCGGGGTGATCGTGGCGCAGCCGCGGTTGGCCGCGTTCACCGAGGAGCTGGCAGCGGCCGGTGCCCTGCCGTCGGACCGGGTTCGGGTGGTCAGCCCGACCGGGTCGAAGGGTCTGGAGTACGACGCGGTCCTGGTGGTCGAGCCCGACGAGATCATCGCCACCGCGCCCGGCGGGGTGCGGGCCCTCTACGTCGCCCTGACCCGGCCGACGCAGCGCCTGGTCACGCTCGACGCCGCTCCTGGTGCAGGTTGGCGTAGATCTCTCGGGTCGCTCGGGAACGGTTCTGGGTGAAGAAGTGCAGGCCCGGCGCGCCGCCGGCGAGCAGCTGCGCGGACAGCTCGGTGGCGATCATCGTGCCGACCTTGCGGACCTGGTCCGGGTCGTCGGCGACCGCGTGGATCCGCTCGGTCACCGCCTCGGGTAGCGCCGCCCCGGAGAGCTCGGCGAACCGCTCGACCTGCCGCACGTTGGTGATCGGCATGATCCCCGGGATGATCGGCAGATCGCAGCCCAGGGCCCGCACCCGGTCGACCAGCGAGAAGTAGTCGGCCGCGGTGAAGAACAGCTGGGTGATCGCGAAGCTGGCCCCGGCCTTCGCCTTCTCAACCAGGATCCGGGCGTCCAGGTTGGGGTCGCCGTTCTCCGGGTGTGGATCGGGGAAGGCCGCGACGCCGACGCAGAAGTTGCCCAGCTCCCGGACCATGGCGACCAGCTCGGTGGCGTTCCTCAGTCCGTCGGGCTGAACCTCGAACGGCACCCGCGGGCCGCCCGGCATGTCCCCCCGCACGGCCAGCACGTGCCGGACCCCGGCGGCGGCGTACGAGCCGATCACCCGGCGCAGCTGGTCGCGACTCTGGCTGGCACAGGTCAGGTGGGCCATGGCCCGCAGCGTGGTGTGCTGGGCGATGGCCTCGGTGACCCGGATGGTGCGGTCCCGGGTCGAGCCGCTCGCCCCGTAGGTTACCGAGACGAAGTCCGGGCCGAGGCTCTCCAGCTCCCGGACGGCCTGCCAGAGCTGGCGCTGCTGGATCTCGTCCTTGGGTGGGAAGAACTCGAACGAGAACAGCGGGCGCTCCCCCGCGTGCAGCAGGTCGGCGATGGTCGCGGAGCGCACCGGCATGGGAACACGATAGTTTGCCGGTGGCACGTCGGCGGGACCTCGGCGACGGGTGGACACCGGGATCGGGGGGCCGGTTCGGGCCGGGATTCGGCCGTTGCGCCAACCTCCGTAGGCTCGACGTCGTGGCACCTCCTCCCACGCCGGTCACCGTCGAGACGGTCCTCGACCCGACGAACCCGCTGTCCCAAGGGTTCCGGGACGCGATCTCGGCCGAGCTGACGGCCTTCTTGGCCGAGCAGTCCGGCGTCCTGGAGTCGATGGGGCCTGAGCTGGTGCCGGTCCAGCTGATGGCCAGCCAGCTGCTCTGCGGCGGGAAGCGGCTCCGGCCGGCGTTCTGCGTCTGGGGCTATGTGGCGGCCGGGGGTAAGCCGGACGAGCTGGAGCTGGGCGGCCTGCTGACCGCGGCGGCGAGTCTCGACGTGCTGCACGCCAGTGCCCTGGTGCACGACGACGTGATGGACGCCTCCGACCTACGGCGCGGCCGGCCCGCCGCCCACCGCCAGTTCGAGGCGCTGCACGCCAACGCCGGCTGGCTGGGCGACTCGGAGGCGTTCGGCAAGGCCGGCGCCATCATCCTCGGTGACCTGCTGGTGATGTGGTCGGCCCAGATGCTGCACGCGGCCGGGCTGGACCAGACCGTGTTGGAGCGGGCGCTGCCGATCGTGGAGGCGATGCGCACGGAGGTGACCTGCGGGCAGTACCTCGACATGGTGGCCCAGGCCCACCCGCTGCGGCAACGGGCCCCGGCGATCGACTCGGTGCGGCCGAGCATCGAGCTGGCCCTGGACGATGCGAGCCGGGTGGTGGAGTACAAGGCGGCCCGGTACACCGTGCAGCGACCGGCCCAGATGGGTGCGGCCCTGGGTGGCGGGGACGACGAGCTCTACTACGCCCTGGGCGCGTACGGGTCGCCACTCGGACGGGCGTTCCAGTTCCGGGACGACCTGCTCGGGGTGTTCGGCGACTCCAAGCTGACCGGCAAACCGAGCGGGGACGACCTGCGCGAGGGCAAGCGGACCGTGCTGATCGCCCACGCGTACGCGCACGCCGACGCGGCCGGTCAGCAGCTGCTGGTGAAACGGCTGGGTGACCCGGGCCTCACGGCCGAGGGGGTGACCGAGCTGCAGGACCTGATCATGGAGACCGGGGCCCGCGAGGCGGTCGAGGGCATGATCAACGAGGGCTACGAGCGGGCCCTCAAGGCGCTGCAGGACGCCGACATCACCAACGAGGGGCGGACGGGGCTGACCGCGCTGGCCGACGCCGCCGTACGCCGCGAGTTCTGAAGCACCACCGGCAACTGTGCAGATACGGCACCGCTGAGTCGGTTCAGACGGGGTTCTGCTGCCGGAACTGCACAGTCACCCGGCCCGTCAGGCCAAGAAGACCGACAGCCCGGTCATGGCCCGGCGGGACCTCACCGGGTGGAGCCGGCCCCCGCGAGCGCCTGCATGACGTAACGCTCCATCGCCGGGTCGGCGTCCCAGGCCTCCTGCAGCCGGCGACGCAGCCGGGACGCGGCGTCCTGGGGGTCGGACGCCTGGGTGATCGCGCTGACCACCGCGACCCGGCGGGCACCCGCCTCGATCACCGCGTCGATGGTGTCCAGGCCGATGCCGCCGATCGGGAAGAACGGCTTGGACGTGATCGTCGCGACCGGGGCCACTCGGGCGGCGTGCCGGACCGGCTCCAGGCCGACGGGCGGGTACGCCGGGTTGAGCGAGGTGGCGTGCACCGGTCCGACGGTCAGGTAGTCCACGTCCTGGTCGGTCAGGGCGGCATCGATCTCGGCGCTGCTGTGGGTCGAGCGGCCCAGCAGTGCCCAGCGGTGCAGCTGCTTCCGGGCCGGCGCCGACGGACCGTCCGCCTGACCGAGGTGCAGCATGTCGGCGTGGAACTCACCGGCCAGGGCGGCCGAGTCGTTCACGCAGACGATGGCCTGGTGCAGCATGGCCGTCGTCCGGGCCAGCTCGAGCACCTCGAGCTCGGCCTCCCGCGGCATGTCCTTCTCCCGGACCTGGACGATGTCCACCCCGCCGGCGAACGCCGCCTTCAGGAAGTCGGCCAGGTCCCCCTGCTCGGTGCGAGCGTCGGTGATCAGGTAGAGCTTGGCCAGCCGGAGGCGGGCGTCCAGCCCCATCAACGCAGTCACGCCTACATTGTGTCGTCTCGCACCCGGCCTCGCGGTCAGGCTTCGACCTCGCTTCCTCGCTCGCACCACGGAAAGGCGTTGTCGCGCTCCCTCGGTCGTCCAGATCGAACCCGGCTCAGCCTCACCGACGCTCGACGACGCGTCTCGCCGCATCAAGCAACGAGCGGCTTGACCTCCTTGCCGAAGAGCTCGATCGACCGCATGGTCGCCTCGTGGCCGACGTGGGCGGTGTGCAGCTCGAAGCGGTCGATGCCCATGCTCTCCCGCAGCTTGTTGATCTTGGCCGCCACCGTCTCCGGGGAGCCGAAGAACAGCGCACCCTCCGGTCCGATCAGGCCCTCCACCTGGGCGTCGGACATCGGCGGCCAGCCCCGCTCCCGGCCGATCCTGGCGAAGCTTCGCCGGTACGCCGGCAGGAACTCGGCGCGGGCCGCCGCCTCGTCGTCGAAGACGTAGCCGTGGCTGTGCACGGCCACCGGCGTCGCCGGCTCGTGACCGCCGTACTCCAGCGCCTGCCGGTAGAGCTCGACCAGGGGCACGAACGAGGACGGCTGGCCACCGATGATCGCCAGCGCCAGCGGCAGGCCGAGCGTCCCGGCGCGGATCACCGAGTTCGGCGTGCCGCCCACCGCGATCCAGATCGGCAGCGGCCGGCCCTCCGGCCGGGGATGCACCACGACCTCCTCCAGCGCCGCCCGGAACCGGCCGGACCAGGACACCGGTCCGTCCTCGCGGAGGGCCAGCAGCAGGTCCAGCTTCTCGGCGAACAGGGCGTCGTAGTCGCTCAGCGAGTACCCGAACAGCGGGAAGGACTCGGTGAACGACCCGCGACCGGCCATCAGCTCCGCCCGGCCACCCGACACCAGGTCGAGGGTGACGAAGCTCTGGAACACCCGGACCGGGTCGGCCGAGCTCAGCACCGTGACGGCGCTGGTCAGCTTGATCCGCTCGGTCGCTCCGGCGATGGCGGCCAGCACGATCTCCGGCGCCGATGCCGCCATGTCCGGCCGATGGTGCTCGCCGACGCCGTACACGTCCAGCCCGAGCTCGTCGGCGAAACGGCCCTCCGCCACCACCTGGCGGAGGCGCTCGCCGGGCGTCGTACGGTCGTCGGTGATCTCCGCGAAAGTCGTCAGACCAAGCTCCACGGCGCCATCATCTCCCGACTCGGAAAATTCTTTGTCTTAGACGCTTGACCAAATCGCTATAAAACCGCTTTGCTTTGTCCGCGTCAGATAACGTTTTGGCAACGGGAGTCCCATGGTCATAAAGGTGCCGTCGACCGCGTCCAGGCACATCATCAACCGATTCAGCTACGGGTACACACCAGCGCTCCGCTCAGCGGTCGCGAAGGCCGGCGGAGGGCGGGAGTGGTTCACCGACCAGCTGGCCCATACGAAGGTCGTCGACACCAAGGCCGATGCGATGAAGGCCTGGTTCCCCTACCTGCGCTCCAGCTCACGGATCCGCCAGGCGGTGGACCGTGATGGCCGCCGCAACCAGTGGGAACTGTCCATGGACCTGGTCCGCTGGACGATCCTGCGCCGGATGTCGAGCAACCGGCAGCTCTTCGAGACCATGGTCGACTTCTGGTCCAACCTGCTGCACGTGCCGGCGTTCGGGGACGGCTGGATGTTCCGGGCGAGCTACGACGCGACGATCCGCCGGCACGCGCTGGGCAAGTTCTCCGACCTGCTGGTCGGGGCGACGATGCACCCGGCGATGATGGTCTTCCTGGACAGCGCCCGCTCGACCAAGCAGTCGGTCAACGAGAACCACGGTCGCGAGCTGCTCGAGCTGCACACGGTGGGCGTCGGTGCCGGCTACTCCGAGGCCGAGGTGCTGTCCTCCGCGCGGATCCTGACCGGCTACCACGTGGAGACCTGGCAGCCGGCCGCACAGGTCTACCACCCGGACCGGCACTGGACCGGTCCGGTCAAGGTGCTGGGCTTCAAGTCCAGCAACTCCGACCGCGACGGCCGCGCCCTGATGCGCCGCTACCTGCGCTACCTGGCCGCCCACCCGGCCACGGCCACCAGGCTGGCCAGGCGGCTCTGCCAGCGCTTCGTCTCCGACACGCCGTCGGCCAGCATCGTCCGCGGCGTGGCCCGGGCGTACACGAAGTCCGGCACCGACATCAAGGCCACCCTGCGGGCCCTGGTCACCCATCCCGACTTCGCCAGGAGCGTGGACGACAAGGTCCGCACCCCGGCGCAGGACGCGATCGCCACCTACCGGGCGCTCGGCGTCAAGGTCAAGCCACCGACCAGGGACGGGGACTTCGGCTACGCCGCGAACTACGTCCTGAACGACATGGGCGAGGCCCCCTTCATGTGGCCGGCGCCGAACGGCTTCCCCGAAGTCGGAACAGCGTGGGCCGCCGCCGGCCGGATGCGCAGCTCGTGGGACATGCACCACGTCGCCACCGGGGGCTGGTGGCCCTCGGCCGGGATGTCACGCAAGGCCCCGCGCAACTATCTGCCCGCCGGCCGGGTCCGGCTCGACGCCGCCGTCGACGCCGTGTCCCGGACGCTTCTGGGCCGCAAGGCCACGGCCGCCCAGGTCAAGGCGGCGGCCGCCTTGGTCCAGATGCAGCCCAGCACCGTGATCGAGCGGGAGAGCTTCGGCGACTGGCGCGCCATCCCGCTGATCTCCGCCGTGCTGAACAGCCCCGAGCACCTGAGGAAGTGACATGAGCTGCGACGACTTCGTGGTGTCCCGCCGCCGTTTCCTGGCCGGCACCACCGCCCTGCTCGGCGGCGTCGCCGTCTCGGGCATGGTGGGCGACATCTTCACCCAAACCGCATACGGCGCCCCGGGCTCGAACACACTGGTGGTGCTCAGCCTGCGGGGCGGCAGCGACGGGCTGTCCCTGATCGTGCCGCACGGCGACAAGGCGTACGCCGCCGCCCGGCCGACGATCGCCGTACCGACCGGCAGCCTGCTGGCCAAGGACTCGATGTTCGGGCTGCATCCTGAGCTCAAGCCGCTCGAGTCGATGTGGAAGGCCGGCAAGTTCGGGGCGGTGCAGGCCGTCGGGATGCCGGTCCCCAACCGCAGCCACTTCTCGGCCATGGAGCAGGTGGAGGACGCCGACCCCGGCTCGTCGGCCCGTGTCGGCTGGCTCAACCGGATGATCGGCAACCTGCAGCCCGCCGACGTGGTCCAGGAGGGCATGCACATCGGCGGCAACCTGCTGCCGACGTCGCTGGCCGGCCCGGCCTCCGCCGTGTCCACACGGCAGCTGGCCGACCTCCGGCTGCCGGGCGGCGAGGACGAGGCCAGCCAGAAGCGGATGCGTTCCGCCCTGGCCGCGATGTGGTCCGGCCAGACGTCCGTGACCGGCAAGGCGGCCAAGGCCGCTCTCGCGGTGACCGACACGATGAAGAGCCTGCGGAAGGACGCTGCCCCGGCGAATGGCGCAAAGTATCCCGACGGCGACCTCGGCAAGGCGCTGGCCGCCTCCGCCCGGGTGATCCGGGCCGACCTCGGGGTCAAGGTGATCACCCTGGACTACGGTGGCTGGGACCACCACACCGACCTCGGCACCCTGTCCCAGGGCGAGTTCCGCGTCCGGGTCGGGGAGCTGGCCAAGGCGGTGTCGGCATTCTTCACCGATCTCGGCGCCACGGGCGACCGGGTGACGCTGGCGACCCTCAGCGAGTTCGGTCGCAGTGTCCGGCAGAACGGTGCCGCCGGTACCGAGCACGGCCACGGCAACGCGATGCTGCTGCTGGGCGCCGGGGTACGCGGTCGCCGGGTGCACGGGAAGTGGCCCGGCCTGAGCGCCGGCAAGCTGGTCGACGGCGACCTGGCCGTGACCACCGACTACCGGCAGGTGCTCGGCGAGGTGATCAAGTCCCGGTTCGCCGACGCCAACCTGTCCACGGTGTTCCCCGGGTTCAAGTCGGGCACGGCAGTCGGCGTTATGCGCTGAGGCCGACCCCCAAGAACGTGCCCTGAGCCCCCAGACCGTGCCCTGAGCCTGTCGAAGGGTGGTGAGGACCATCCGACCCGTCAACAGGCTCAGGGCACACCACCCGCACCTCGACCCGAGAGGCATGCTGGGCGGATGCGGGGAGAATCC
>DATHBQ010000196.1:0-2230 GCA_035296105.1 Propionibacteriaceae bacterium
CTGCAGAACCTGATCTGCAGCGGCCGACCGGCCGACGGCCAGCACACCTACGCGCTGATGAGCGCCCGAGTGCCGCACCCGCGTCGGCTGGACAGGCCCGAGGCACTGGCCGAGCTGGCCCGCCGCTACTTCACCGGCCACGGTCCGGCCACCGAGAGGGACCTGGCCTACTGGGGCACCCTGACCGTGACCGACGTTCGCAAGGGCCTGAACGCGGTCGCCGACGAGCTCCAGCACTTCACCCACGACGGTCGCACCTACTGGCATGCTCCGGACGAGCCGCCGGCCGGTGACCAGGAGCCGCGGGGGCACCTGCTCCAGGTGCTGGACGAGATGTACCGCGGCTACCAGGACTCGCGCTACGCGCTGGACGCCGCCGGCCTGGTGCCGCGAGCGCGGGAGCCGGCCGTCGGCATGGCGTTGGTCGACGGCCAGCTCGTCGCCTGGATGAAACGGACCCTGGCCAAGGACCGGGTGGAGTTCGCCCTTACGCCGCTGCGTGACCTGGCGCCCGACGAGGTCGGGGCGCTGGAGGAGGCGGCGGAGCGCTACGGGACGTTCCTCGGTCTTCCCGCTCGCCTTTCGGGCGTCCGGTGATTGTGAAGGATCTTGTGCCGACTACGGGGCAGGATCCTTCACGATCTTTCGTCAGGACCGCAACGCGCGGTGCCAGCTGGTCGCGTAGATCCCGTCGTCGGCGGCTCGGCCGCCCTCACCGATCTCCAGCGGCCGGAAGGTGTCGACCATGACGGCGAGCTCGTCGAAGTACTCCTTGCCGATCGACTTCTCCGCCGCGCCCGGCTGGGGTCCGTGCGAGTGGCCGCCCGGGTGCAGCGAGATCGAGCCGAGCGCGATCCCGGAGCCCTTGCGCGCCTCGTAGTCGCCGCCGCAGTAGAACATCACCTCGTCGGAGTCGACGTTGGAGTGGTAGTAGGGCACCGGGATGGCCAGCGGGTGGTAGTCGACCTTGCGCGGCACGAAGTTGCAGACCACGAAGTTGTTGCCCTCGAACACCTGGTGCACCGGCGGCGGCTGGTGCACCCGGCCGGTGATCGGCTCGTAGTCGTCCACGTTGAACGTGTACGGGTAGAGGCAGCCGTCCCAGCCGACCACGTCGAAGGGATGCGTGGAGGCCGTGACGACCGATCCGGCCAGGCCGCCCGGACCGGGTCCCCGGTGCAGGGTGTAGACCTCGACCTCGTCGCCCTCGGCCAGCAGCGGCTCGGTCGGCCCGTGCAGGTCCCGCTCGCAGTAGGGGCTGTGCTCCAGCAGCTGCCCGTACCTGGACAGGTAGCGCTTCGGCGGCGCGATGTGGGAGTTGGCCTCGATCGCGTACGCCTTGACCACCCCGTCGGGTAGCCAGCGGTGCACAGTGGCCCGCGGCAGCAGCACGTAGTCGCGGTCGCGGAAGGACAGGGCCCCGAACATCGTCTCGACGGTGCCCTGGCCCGACTCGATGTAGACGCACTCGTCACCGATCGCGTTGCGGTACAGCGGCGACGGCTTGGCGCCGACGGCGTAGGAGATGCGCACGTCCGCGTTGCCGAGCGCGAGGCGCCGTCCGGTGACGTGGTCGATCCCGTCCGGGTCGGTGTCGGCGAACAGGTCCGGCAGCCGCAGGTGCATCGGTCGCAGCGGGTGGTTCGGCGCGGTGGAGCGGTCGGGCAGCTCCCACGGCCGGGAGTCGCAGATCGCGGACGGGATGCCGCGGTGGTAGAGCAGCGAGGAGTCGGAGCTGAACCCCTCCTCGCCCATCAGCTCCTCCGCGTACAGGCTCCCGTCCGGTTGCCGGAACTGGGTGTGACGCTTCGGCGGGACTTCCCCGACACTGCGGTAGTACGCCATAGGGGCAGGGTAACGCCGCAACGGTTAGCCTGCCGGAGTGAATCCGCCGGAGGAATTGTGGCGCGGCCTGGTCGACGACGCGGCGATGTTCCCGCCGGGGAACGCGCCGGTGGTGGAGGCGGTCCGGGCCCACCTCGAGCACCGGCAGGCCTGGTACGCCGACCTGGTCGGCCCGCTGGTCGTGCCGGACACGGCCCTTCGACAGGCTCAGGGCGCATCCGCGGAGGCGGAGATCGCGGTCAGCGTGATCAACACCGGCGGCGCGGGCGGCCTGGTGAGCCTGGCCGACCGGGACGTGCCCGGGGTACGCGTGGTGGCCGTGGAGTCGGCCCTGCGCGACCTGGACGACCTGGCCGGCAACGCGGCCCGGGTCGCGGCGGCGGCC
>DATHBQ010000197.1:0-9787 GCA_035296105.1 Propionibacteriaceae bacterium
GGGAGGCGCGCCGGCGCGCCTCCCAGCCCTCCAGGGTCTGGCCGCTCTCCGGCGTACCGGGGTCGTCGGGCAGCAGCCTCGTGGCCAGCGCGAGCAGGCCCGCGGTCAGGTTGGGGAAGAGCGCGTCGACCCGCGGCGCGAGGAACCCGACCGGCGTCACGGTCATCACGGCCCGGCCGGACAGGATGGCACGGACGATCCGGACCGCGGCCCGCTCGCCGTCGATCGACACGACCGGCAACGAGTCGGCGGTGGCGAACCAGGCGAACTCCCGGCCGTGGTTGCCGACGAACCGGGCACGGAGGTGCGACCCGAGCCGCATCAGCCCGGGCTCCGCGCAGGTCACGGTCACCCCGGTGCCGGCCAGCTCCGAGCGCAACCCGCGGGTGAACCCGACCGCTCCGAACTTGGCCGTGCTGTAGGGCAGCAGGTGGGGTGCGGAGATCCGGCCGCCGACCGAGGTCACCACGCCGATCCGGCCCCGGCCGCGCTCCCGCATCCGCGGCGCCACGGCCAGCCCGCAGTTGACCGGTCCCCACAGCATCACGTTGATGGCCTCAACGAAGTGCTCCCGGCTGAGCGCACTCAACGGACCGGCCTGGATGACGCCGGCCACGCAGACCATGACCTCGATCGAGCCCAGAGTGCTCTCGGTGCGCTCGACGAGGGCCTCGACCTGGTCCGCATCGGCCACGTCACAGACGTCGGTCGCGACTCGCGCTCCGTCGGCGCGCAGCTCCTCAGCGGCTCGGTCCAGCTCGGTCTGGTGGCGGGCGGCGATCACCACCCGGAAGCCTTCGCGGTCCAGCTCGCGGGCCATCAGCAGGCCGAGGCCACGGGACGCCCCGACTACGACCGCGACCGGGAAGTCCCGCTCCAGCTTGGACTCGCTGGGCGGGATCGGAAGCACCACCGGGATGCGGGGGCGGCTCTGGCGGCTCACGGCTTCAGCACCACCTTGACGCAGCCGTCGGACTTCTTCTGGAACATCGCGTACGCCTCCGGCGCCTCGTCGAGCGGCAGCCGGTGGGTGGCCAGCGACTCCACGCCCAGCGGGTCACCGTCGGCCATCAGGACCGGCCAGATCTCCTCGACCCAGCGCTTGACGTGGCACTGTCCCATCCGGATCGTGATGCCGCGGTCGAACATGACCATCATCGGCATCGGGTCGAGCTGGCCGCCGTAGACGCCGCTGATCGACACCGTGCCGCCCCGGCGTACGGCCTTGAACGCGGTGTGCAGCGCCGCCATCCGGTCCACCGCAGCGTTCTCGATCAGCGGCTTGGCCAGGGCGTCGGGCAGGACGCCGACGGCCTTCATCGCCGCCGCCTGGCCCGGGGATCCGTGGGCCTCCATGCCGACGGCCTCGAGGATCCCGTCGGGACCACGGCCGCCGGTCAGCTCCAGCAGGGCGTCGGCCACGTCCTCCACCTGGTCGAGATTCACGGTCTCGATGCCGTACTGCTCGGCGAGGGCCAGCCGTTCCGGCACCCGGTCCACCCCGATCACCCGGAAGCCCAGGTGGCGTCCGATCCTCACCCCCATCTGACCGACCGGCCCGAGGCCCAGGACGGCGAGCGTCCCGCCCTCCGGCACGTCGGCGTACGCCACCCCCTGCCAGGCGGTCGGCAGGATGTCGGACAGGTAGAGCACCCGCTCGTCGGGGACGTCGTTGGGCACCCGGATCGGACCGAACTGGGCCTGCGGGACGCGGAGGTACTCAGCCTGGCCGCCCGCCACAGAGCCGTACAGCTCGGTGTAGCCGAAGAGCGCGGCCCCGCTGCCCTGCTCGCGCACCTGGGTGGTCTCACACTGGGCGAACAGCCCGCGCTGGCACATCCAGCAGTGCCCGCAGGAGATGTTGAACGGGATGACGACCCGGTCGCCGGGCTGGATGTGGCTGACCTCCGAGCCGACCTCGAGCACCGTGCCCATCGTCTCGTGGCCGAGCACGTCCCCCGGTTTGAGGAACGGGCCGAGGACGGAGTAGAGGTGCAGGTCGGAGCCGCAGATGGCGGCGGAGGTGACCTGGATGACCGCGTCCGTCGGCTCCTCGATGCGCGGGTCGGGGACGTGGTCGACGCGAACCTTCTCGCGGCCCTGCCAGGTGAGTGCCTTCATCCAAGTCGCTCCTCTTCGTGGCGTTGTCGTTCTCCTATCCTGCGGGTCGCCCTCTCAACCGCTCACCAGCAGGGGTAGACAGGAGCCGTGAGCGCGGACGTCGGCGACCTGCACCTGGCCACCGTGGTGATCAACACCTCCGATATGCGTCGCGGAGTGGACTTCTGGTGCGCCGCCCTGGGTTACCAGCCGCGGGAGTCGACGTGGAACGCGGAGTTCATGATGTTGCAGGAGCCGGAGGGACGAGGGCTGCCCGTGTCGCTGCAGCTGACCGAGCCGGATCACTTGCAACCGGGGGTGCGGGTGCATCTGGACCTCTACACGAGCGAGCAGGAGCGGCACGTCCGCCGACTGATCAGCCTGGGCGCGACCGAGGTTCCCGACTGGCACTACCCCGAGAACGCCGACTTCGTGGTGCTTCGCGATCCGGACGGCAACGAGTTCTGCATCATCGACCACCCCGACCTGGCGTAGCGGCTGCTGCCCTTGGCAAGGCGCCCGGGACGTCGCGGCCATCACCCGCGCGCGCTCCTGCGCGAGGCGTATCGGCGCTGCTCAGGGCAGCGCTGCCAAGGGCAGCGCGACCTTCCTCGCCCCCCCGACGGCGACCAGGCTCGGGACATGACCGAAGATGACCCGAACGACCCCGCCGCCGCGCTCGACCGGGATCTCTACCAGGCCCTGTTCGAGCTGCGCACCCTCGTCCTGGGTGATCCTCTGGAGCAGCGCAACAGCAACCGGCTCTGCCACGGCCTGCTGCTGCTCGCCGCCGAAGACCCGCACTCCGACATCCGGCTGCTGATCAACTCCCCGGGCGGCTCGGTGCCCGGCATGCTGTCGATCCGAGACTGCATCCGGACCATTCCCAACGACGTCAGCACGGTGAACCTCGGCATGGCCTACAGCGCCGGCCAGTTCCTCCTCTCCGCCGGCACCCGCGGCAAGCGCTACTGCATGCCGCACGCCAAGGTGCTGCTGCACCAGGGCTCGGCCGGCATCGGCGGGACCGCGATGGACATCGCCATCCAGGCCGACGACCTGCGCCACACCCGGGACACCGTGCTGGGGCTGATCGCCGCCGACACCGGGCAACCGGTCGAGCGGATCGAGCGGGATTCCCAGCGCGACCGGTGGTTCAGCGCGGAGGAGGCGCAGGCGTACGGGTTCGTGGACGCCGTGGTGGAGTCCCTCGACCACGTGCTGCCGGGGAGGCGCGGAACGATCGGGCTGGGGAGCGGTCGATGAGCAGCTACGCGATCCCCTACGTCACCACGCGGACGCACGGCGGTGAGCGGACCGTCGACATCTACAGCCGGCTGCTCGCCGACCGCATCGTCTACCTGGGCACCGGCATCGACGACGGCGTGGCCAACGCCGTCATCGCCCAGCTGCTGCACCTGGAGAACGACAACCCGGAGCTGCCGGTCTCGCTGTACCTCAACTCCCCCGGCGGCTCGATCCCGGCGACCCTGGCGATCTACGACGCGATGCAGTTCATCCGGCCGCGGGTGGAGACCACCTGCGTCGGCCAGGCCGCCGCGACGGCGGCCCTGCTGCTCGCGGGTGGCGCACCGGGCCGTCGCAGCATCCTGCCGCACGGCCGCGTGGTCATCCACGCGCCGGCCGCCGAGGGCCGCGGCACCGTCCCGGACCTGATCCTGGAGGCCGACGAGGTCGCCCGGGTCCGGGCCATGCAGGAGGAGATCCTGGCGGCCCACACCGGTCGGACGACGGCGCAGGTGCGGGAAGACACCGAGCGGGACCTGATCCTCACCCCGTACGCGGCCGTCCAGTACGGCGTGGTCGACGCCGTGCTCGGGTCTCGGGACAGCTGAACGGTTACCTGTCCGACTTGTCAGCGTGGGTGGTTTGCTCCGGCGACCACCCACGCTGACATGTTGGAAGGAGGAGCGTTACGCGGCCAGGGCCACTGGCCCCTGCGGCCGGGACGACACGCGGACGAGATGCCTGGTCGAGCGCTCGGTCAGGTCGATCACCCGCAGGCCCAGCGCGCCCGCCAACGCCGAGAGCACCTCCGAGGACGGGTCCTTGCGGCCCCGCTCGATCTCGGAGAGGTACTGCGGCGACACACCGGCCCGCCCTGCGACGTCGGCGATCCGCTCCCCCCGCGTACGCCGCTCCTGGCGGAGCTGGGTGCCGAGCGCCTCCCGCCACAACGGCTCCGGCGTCGTCGGCGCGGGGGTCGGCCGCGCGGGAATCGTCCGCTTCGGGACGCGACGCAGCGGCACCACGTTGTCCATGGCCCGACCCTAGCGCTGACCGGCGACGGTCAGCCGGGCGACCAGCGCAGCAGTTGCATGTCCGTCATCCCGGGCTCCAGCCCGAGGTCGACGAAGCCGGCTCGTTCGGCCACCCGGCGGGCGGCGGCGTTGGCCGGCCGGGTCCGCACGACGAGGTCGAGCCCCGGCGCGACCACCGGCGCCAGGGTCATCGCCGTGGCGACGAGGGTGCCCGCAACCCGCCGGCCGTGCACGTCTGGAGCCAGCCGGTAGTAGACGTTGAGCACCGGCTCCCCGGCCATCCGGTAGTGCTGGATGCCGCCGAGACCGGCGTGCACCCGGTCCTCGTCGGCGCCCTCCGGACCGGGCACCCCGGACGGCCACCACTCGGAGGGCACCAGCACGGTCCAGTAGCCGAACCCGTGCTCGACCCAGTGCCGCAGCGTCGGGGCCAGGAACCGGCGGGCGTCGTCCAGGTCGGCCTGGACCTCCTGCGGGTCGTGCACGTACACCCGCGGATCGCCGTGCACCGAGAGCACGCCCGGAGCATCGTGATCGGTCGGCCGCCAGAGCCGGACTCCGGCCTCGCCGGGGTCGATCACCGACAGCTCAGCCAGCCGTCCAGTCCACCGTCAGCGGGGGCTCGGGCGGATGTTCTGGTTGAGGTGGAAGACGTTGTCCGGATCGACGGCATCCTTGAGGGCGGTCAGCCGGGCCAGCTTCTCCGCGGGGTACGCCCGCTGGACGCCGGCCTGGCCCTCGTCGCCGAGCACGTTGACGTAGACCCCGCTGGAGAACGGCTCGAGGCGGCGCGCGCAGTCCCGGGCGGCGGCCATCGCCGCCTCGTCCCCCTCCGGGTCGGTCCACCGGGCGGCGCAGACGTACTCGAAGCGCGTGCCCCGCTGGCTGAAGGCGGTCGCCTCGTCGGGCACGTCGGCGATCGCCCCGCCGTACGCCTGGAAGCTGCCACCCACCGTCGGGTCGTGGGCCAGGAACGCCTCGATCGCGGCGTCGGGCAGCTCGCGGACGTAGTGGCCCTTCCAGTACCGCCGCAGCGCGTGGCCCTTGTCGCTGTCCCCGCTGCGCTGCAGGTCGACGTAGGACTGCTCGACCACCCGCTGTCCCAGCGGCGTACCGAGGGAGTCCAGCGCTCGGGCGTACGCGCGTCCCTCCTCCGGGTCGCCGACCCAGACCAGGCCGAGGGTGGCGATGCCACCGAGGATGGTCGCGGTGTACGTCGCCGCCCGCGGCGCGTCCCCGCTGAGGTCCCGCCAGCGGGCGAAGGGAGTCGCGGCGTCGCCGGTCGCGAAGTCGAGCTCGACGGTCAGCGCCTGGGTGCCGGTGTGCGGGAGGCGGAACTCGAACTCGGTGACCACGCCGAAGTTCCCGCCGCCGCCGCGCAGCCCCCAGAACAGCTCGGTGTTCTCCTCGGACGAGGCCCGGACGACGTCACCGGCCGCCGTGACCACCTCGAAGGACTCCACGTTGTCGCAGGACAGCCCGTGCTGGCGGGCCAGCCAGCCCATCCCGCCACCCAGCGTCAGCCCACCGACCCCGGTGTGCGAGACGTTGCCGGCCGTCACCGCCAGCCCGTGCGCCTGGCTGGCCGCGTCGAGAGCGCCCAGCAGCGCGCCGCCCTGGACCCACGCGCGCCGCCGTTCCGGAGCGACCCGTACCCCACCCATCGGCGTCAGGTCGACCATCAGCCCACCCTCGGACACCGAGTGCCCGACGACACTGTGGCCGCCGCACCGGATGCCGATCTCCAGGCCTTCGCGGCGGGCCAGCCCGACGCCGGCGACGACGTCGCTGACCTCCCGGCAGCGCACGATCAGCGCCGGATGTCGGTCGACCATGGCGTTCCAGACTGTCCGGGCCTGGTCGTAGCCCGCCTCCCCCGGTCGCAGGATCTCGCTGGTGATCGACTCGGTCATCGTGTCCTTTCCTGGTCGGTCAGTGCTCGAGGATGCGGAGCCGCGGCGCGTCGGAGGCGATGACCTGGACGCGTCCGCCGATGGGCAGGGTGGCCAGCGGGTTGGTGTGCCCGACGTCGGCGTTGGCCAGCACCGGCAGCCCGGCCAGGACCGGCTGACGCGCGACGATCTGCTCGAGCAGCGGCCGCGTCACCTCGCTGACCCGCTGGAACCGGCCGATCACCAGGCCACGGATCCCGGCCGCGTCCGGTTGCTGCAGCAGCGACGTCAGGTCGCGGGCGAACTGGGCCGGGAAGCTCAGCTCGTCGTCCTCGACCGCGAGGATCGCTCCGTCCAGGTCCGGCCAGTACGCCGTGCCCTGGAGCAGGTTCAGCGTGCAGAGGTTGCCGCCGACCAGCCGGCCGGTTGCGTGCCCGGCCGACAGGGTCCACCAGCCGTCGGTGGGCTCGACCGCCCGGTGGTCCTGGTCGGCGAACCACGCGTCGTCGGTCCAGCTCGTCGCCGGCTCGAGGTCGAACGGCTCATCGGTCAGGCACGCCTGCCGGAACCAGCGCCAGGTGTCCTCGAAGTGGTCGCGCATGCCGAAGGTCGACCAGTGCGGACCGGAGTAGGTGATCATGCCGGTGCGGGCGAGGATCGCGTTCTGCAGCGCGGTGATGTCGGAGTAGCCACAGAAGACCTTGGGGTGGGCGGCGATCTGGTCCCAGTCGAGGTAGGGCAGCAGCTCGTTGCTGTTGAAGCCGCCGATCACGGTCAGGATCCCCTGCACCGCCGGGTCGGCGAATGCCTCGTGCAGGTCGTCGACCCGCGACTCGATCGCTGACGAGCCGAAGGCGTCCCGCTCGTCGACGTGCTCGCCGAAGCTCAGGGACAGACCCATCTCGGCGTACCGGTACTCGATCAGCGCAGAGTGGTCGTGCTCCATCACCAGGGACCGGCTTCGCGAGGGCGCGACGACACGGACGTGGTCCCCCGGCCGCAGCTTCGGCGGGTAGACCGGCGTCAGCAGCATGCGCCCGACTCAACTGCGACGACGCCAGGCGCGTCAAGACGAATAACGGGTGTCGGGAAGAGCCCGCGGGACTCGTCGGCCGCCTTGACGCGCCTAACGTGTCCGAGGGCCGAGGTCGCCGGCGTCGATCCGGGCCAGCCGGATGCCCTCGTACGGGTCCTGCTCGCCGGCCTCGAAGAGCAGCAGCACGGCCGGGCCGTCGGTGGCCACGTCGCAGTACGCGGCCGGTCCGGGCCAGACGTCGGCCGCGTGGCGCCACCGCCGGCCCTCGCTGCCACTGACCCGCAGCTCGAGGTCCCGACGGCCGGGTCCGCGCAGGACGACCGTCGCGAGCAGGTCCGGTCCGGGCAGGAGGGCCACCCCCGCCTGAGCCTTGGTCCCGGCCAGGTCGGCCCGTACCGCGTACGGGCGGTCGAGGGTCTCGCCGCCGGTGGCGGACACCGCCACCAGCCGTTGGTGCGCAGGAACGTCGGCCTCGTTGCGGCTGAGGAAGAGCACCCGCCCATCGGGCAGCTCGGTGACCGCCGACTCGTTGGGCTCCAGTACGCCGCGACGCGGACGGGCCACGACGCCCAACCGCCAGGTCCGCCCGCCGTCGTCACTGAGGACCGCGTGGCTGGAGTACACGTAGCCGCCGTCCGGGATCGGCCGTGAGTGGTTGGCCGGCACCACGATCCGTCCGCCCGGCAGTTGGATCCCCCGGGTCGGGCCCGTCGCGTACCAGCGCCAGTCCGGCCGGCTCACCGCCGCGGTGATCTCGACCGGCTCGGTCCACGTCCGGCCGACGTCGGCCGACCGCTGCACCCACACTCGTCGCCCCTGGTCGGCGGGGACCTGGCCGGTGAGGATGTCGGCCTCGGTCGCCTCGGCCCCGTTGGTCAGGCTGAGCAGCACCAGGTCGCCGCCGTCGGTGAGCACCGGCGCCGGGTTGCCGCAGGTGTAGCCGGCCCAGTGCCGGATCAGCTCGAGCGGGCCCCAGGTGCGGCCGCCGTCGGAGGACCGTCGCTGAACCAGATCGATCTCGCCGGAGTCGGCGGCGCCGTCGCGTCGGGCCTCGGCGAAGGCCAGCAGCTGGTCGTCGCCCAGAACCAGCAGGGCCGGGATCCGGAAGGTGTGATACCCCTCGGTGCCCGAGGTGAAGACGGTCACCGTAGGCGGGCTCACGGTCGTCTCACTCGGTCGACGGGCAGCGGCATGATCGCCATGCTGCCTCATTCCGCCGCGCGCGAAACTCCTCGCCCCGCGGGTCCGCGCCCGGGCATGCTCTCGATCATGATCAGTGCCCTGGTGCAGGAGCTGGCGGGCTGGATCGAGCGGCTGCCGCCGCGGCAGGAGCGGATGGAGGCGCTGGCCGCCACGCTTCGTCAGGACTTCGGCCAGCGCCACGAACCGGTGACGGCCGGCGCGGTGACCGGGATCGAGGGGGCCGCCCACCGGTACTGCCGGCACCTGATGCTGCACTTCCACCCCGACGGCAACCTGGTGGTCGACCGCACCCCGCCCGGCTGGCCGCCGGACGACGCCGGTGAGATCCGCCGCCATGCCTGGCCGATCTCCTCGGTCCGGCGGACCGAGGACGGACTGGCCCTGGTCGCCGTGGACAGCATGCCGTCCTTCGCCCACAGCCGACCGTTCGTCGAGGCCGTGATCGCGCTGGCCGGCGGCGCTCGCGGCGTGGCGCTCGACCTCCGGCACAATGGTGGCGGCGACCCGGAGACCGTAGCCACGATCGTCGGCTGGCTGTGCGGAGCAGGCCTGGACATCTCCGAGGTGTTCTACCGCGACCGGGTCCGGCACTGGACCACCCGACGGCCCGAGCCTCCCCGCCGACACTCCGGTCGTCATCCTGACCAGCGCCCGGACCTACTCCTCCGGAGAGGCGCTGGCCTACCACCTGCAGGCCCGCCGCCGCGGCCCGGTGATCGGCCGGACCACGCCCGGCGCGGCCGACCACGTGACCCCGGTGAACGTGACTCCGCAGGTCCAGGCGATCCTGCCCGAGGCGTACGTCGTGGACGCAGTGACCGGCGGCAACTGGGAGGGCACCGGCGTACGCCCCGACATCGAGACGAGCGAGGACGACACCGAGGCAACGGCCCTCGCCACGTTGCGTCAGGCCACACAATGAGCGGGTGACCGGCACCGCGACCGCGCTGAGTCCGCGGCTGCGGGTCGGCTACGCCTCCGGCGGCATCGCCACCGGCGCGTTCGGCACCGTGCCCGGACTGCTCCTGCTCCCCTACCTGACCGACTCCCTCGGCATCTCCGCCCTGCTGGCCGGGCTGATCGTCTTCCTGCCCAAGGCCTGGGACGTGATCCTCAACCCGATCACCGGGCGGGTCAGCGACCGTTTCGCCACCGGCCGGGGCACCCGGCGACCGTTCCTGCTCTGGGGCGGCATCGCGCTGGCCGTCTCCTTCGTCCTGCTGTTCACCGGTCCGTCCGCCCCGCCGGCGCTGGCCGGCGGCTGGGTGGTGGTG
>DATHBQ010000198.1:0-8421 GCA_035296105.1 Propionibacteriaceae bacterium
GCGACGCCGCCGGCGAAGGGCACCGGCGCGGTCGCCGAGTCCGGCAGGCGGGCCCGCCAGCGGAGGGTGCCGGTCCGGGCCGAGAATCCGTCCACGTCGGCCGGGCCCACCACGACCGCCAGATCGTCCGTCGTGGCCAACGCCGTGACCTCACCCGCCTCGGTCTGCCATGACTCCCGACCGTCGGCGAGGGGCAGACCCGCCAGGTTGCCGGCCCGGTCGGCGACCACGACGTTCCCGGCGGCGACCACCGGGGCGACGCCGACGTCGGCTCCCGGCCGGGTCAGCCACCGCACCGCTCCGGTGGCGATCTCGACGACCAGCATCTCGCCGCCCAGGGTGACCAGCACGAGCTCGGTCGCGGACGCGCGCACCGGCTGGGTGAGCACCACCTCGGGCACGATCAAGGTCCAGCGGCGGGCGCCGTCGACGCCGTAGCCGACGACCGTGCGTAGCGAGGTGGTGGCGACGAAGGCGTCCCCGAACGCGGCCAGGGTGAGGATCGTGCCGCCGGGATGGACCCGCCAACGGCTCTGCCAGGTCGAGCCGTCCTCGGCAGTGAAGCCGAGAATGTCCTGGCTGGAGGTCGTGCCGCGCAGCAGGACGCCCGACCGGGACATGGCCAGCAGCGGCGACGGCGTGCCGCTGATCTCGCCGGGTCCGAAGGTGGGGTCGACGGACCGGGCGGTGTAGCTCTGCGGCCTCCAGTCCTTCGGTGTCCACTCGGCGGGCAGGTCGTTGGTGTCGGGTCGGGGCAGCTCGTCTGTGGCCTGGATGCGGTCCGTCTCGAGGGTCTCGCCGCCGCCGCGCTCGGCCAGCGCGACGAGGCCCTGATCCGGGCACCAGGTGCGGGACAGCTGGCGGCGGACCGGCTCGACCTCCGAGGCCGTGTAGCTGATCTCGCCGCTGACCGCGAGGCAGCCACGCGGCGCTGCCTCGGCCCGGAAGCTGGCGGTGTAGCGGATGGAGCCGCCGGCCTGTCCGGCTGAGGCCCAGGTGCGACCGGGAGCCGCGTCCGCCGGCAGCTCGACGAGGTTGGGTGTGTAGGCGAACGCGCCGGACGGTCCGGACTCCACCATCAGGGCCAGATCCTGCTCGGCACGGTAGATCCTGGTCTGTGGCGCCTCGGTGGTCGAGCGGGCGGGGACGATCGTGGTCGTCCGCCAGAACCGGCCCCGGTCCAGGCTGGCCCGGTCGGAGTTCGCGGTCCCGATCAGCTGCGTCGCCAGCGTCCAGTCGGTGGCACTGGTGATCGCCGAGCCGGCGATGTGGGCCGACTCGGTGACCGCCGTGTCGGTCCGGTCTCCGGCCGGACCGCTCCGTCGCACCTGCTCGGTCCAGCTGGTGCCGTCGGCGGGGAGGAAGCTCTGGACCGTCGATCCGGTGGTGGCCCGGCCGATCCGGTCCGTGACGAAGAGGGCCCCGGCCACCAGCGAGAGGGCCAGCAGCGGGACCAGCAGCTGCAGCCAGGGCCACCGGCGCGGCCCGGGAGGCGGTTCGAGCTGCTCGGCCGGCGGCGGGAGGTCCGCCGGCACCGCTCCAGCAGGAGGTGGCGGGAAGTTCGCAGGCACCGCTCCCGCAGGAGGCGGTGGGAAGTCCGCGTACCCGGGTGAGGGCGCGCCGACGGTCGCGTCCGGCGGCTCGCTCTGCGGCGGCCGCGGTGCAGGCGGGTCCGGCACCCGCACATCGTGCCATCCGGCCGCGTCCGGCGAGGTACGCTCCGCCGGATCGTTTCGCGACCTTGTCCGGGCCTCTCAGTCTGGCTAGGACAGGACCGGCAGGGCGGGCGAGAGGTCGGCCCGCAGTCCGGAGGCGTGGACCTGGCCGGCCTGCAGGGCCTCGACCCAGGAGACCCGGCCGGTGGCCAGTCGCAGGAACGTCACCGGGTCGGTCTCGACCACGTTGGGCGGCGTACCCCGGGTGTGCGTCGGTCCCGGGTCACCCACACCGCACTGGACCGCGGCGAACGGCGGCACCCGCACCTCGACCGACCGGCCGGGATGCTGCCCGGCGAGAATGGCGGTCAGGGTGCGCACCGCGGCAGCGAGGGCGGGCCGCTGCAGCGGGACCGGGTCCCGGTCCGGCAGCGAGCGGTTGAGGTCGTCGCTGTGAACGACGAGCTCGACGATCCGGGTCCGGACCAGGTCCTCGCCCGCGATCGGGCCGCGCGGACCCAGCGCCACCGCGGGCGGCCCACCCGCCAACGTCTCGGCGCAACGCCCGATCTCGGCGTCCAGGGCGCTCAGGACGTCCTCGACCTCCGCCGCTGACCGGCTGGCGTGGGCGATCTGGTCGGCGTTCGGCCGGTAGCCCTGGACATAGCGGTGCACCGGGAGCGGTCGCTCCGTGCTGACCCGGCTCAGCGACTCGCGCAGCGTCCGATGAGCGAACACGAGGTGGCCGGCCAGCTGGCGGACGGTCCAGCCGTCCAGGACGCTGCGGGTGGCGAAGGCAGCGTCGTCGAGTCCGCGGAGCCACTCCAACGCCGTCCGGGACTGCTCCAGCAGCACCGCGGCCGGCGGCCGGGTCCGGGTCGCCATGGTCACCACCTCCGGGGCGGAGGCTACCCGTCACCGGGTGGGAGCCCTTCGCCAGGCTCAGCGCACGGCGCTGGGGGCGCCGAGCCTGGCCAAGGGCGTTGCCGCTACAGGTTGACCGGACGGAGCACCCGGTCGATCCCGTGCGCGATCTGGCGGTTGCCCTTGTTCAGGTTGGGCTGCACGACGAAGGGGTTGCGGTCGTTCCGGTCAGCATCGACCAGCTCGACGAAGACGCGGTGCCGGACCTTGACCCGCACGGTCGAGCCCTCCAGCGCCGTGGTCAGCCGGGCGCCCTTGGCCTTCAACGCCTGGCGGTAGGTGATGGTCGCACCCGGCACGACGTGGTACAGCAGCACGTTCTCGACGGTCGCCACGCCGAGCGCGCCGGCCAGGGCGGTGAAGACAGCCGACTCCGAGGCGTACGAGCCGCCGAGCACGTCGGACGCCAGCCGCTTGAACGCCCGGTCATTGGGCAGGAAAGCGGTCAGCGGCACGGTGCCGTCGGCGAGCACGGCGACCGCACTGTCCGGCTTGGCGCTGAGCACCGTCCGGACCGCGTTGTCGAGGATGTCGTAGTCGTAGGGGTTCTTGTCGAACCCGCCGCCGTCCTTGGCCAGCAGCGCGGCCAGGCTGGCCGTGCCCTTAGGGGTCCTGGCGGTGGCGTTGGCGGGCAGGGCGGTGGCCAGCAGGGTGGCGAGCGCGACGGCGAGTACGCAACCCAGCCGGACGGCGCGGCGAGCGATCATGCGTGGTCCTTCCTCAGCGGTGGGTGGATACATTCGCTGCGACTTCTGTGATCCCGGTCCTACCGGATGCACGGGACGGACCGTCGGGGGGTGGCGCGGACGCAGCGGGGACAGGCGGGCCAGGTCAACTGCTCGCGCAAATCGGCCGTAACCCGTGCGTAACATCAGGGTGTGCGGATCCAGACGACGTGGGGCAACCTCGCGCGCCGCGGGTTCGTGGACACCTCGGCCGCCGAGCGCATCCTGTCGCAGTGGGAGCCGGACGGGACCGACGAGGAGCTGGTCGACCTGATCGCCCGGGCCGCCGACCCCGACCTGGCGTTGAGCGGTCTGGACCGGCTGGCCGAGAAGGTGCCGGAGCTGCGATCCCGGATGGCCGGCTCGCCGGTCCTGGCCCGACAGCTGATCATGGTGCTGGGGGGCAGCATCCGGCTGAGCCAGCACCTGCTGGCTCATCCCGAGCACCTCGACCTGCTTGACCGCGAGCTGACGCGGACGTCGGCGACCCAGCTGCGCCGGGACCTGCTGGCCGCCGTGGCGGCCGACCCCGAGGCGGCGGTGCCGGTGGCCGGCGAGCTCTCCGGGGACCCGCTGCGGATCGCCTACCGGGGTGCCCTGCTGCAGATCGCCGCCCGGGACCTGACCGCTCCGGAGCCGATCGAGGCGGTCGACGGCATCGCGGACGAGCTGTCGGACCTGGCGGACGCCGCGCTGGAGGCGGCCCTGGCCATCGCTCGGGCCAAGGCCGGCCCCGACGCGATCAAGACCCGCCTGGCCGTCGTCGGCCTGGGCAAATGCGGCGCCCAGGAGCTCAACTACGTCAGCGACGTGGATGTGCTCTACGTGGCCGAGCCGGGTACCGACGGGGACGGAGAGCCGCTGCTCAGCACCGACCGGGCCATCAGCGTCGCCACCCGGCTGGCCGCGGAGATGACCCGGATCTGCTCGGCCCACACCGCCGCCGGGACGATCTGGGAGGTGGATGCCGCTCTGCGGCCGGAGGGCAAGTCCGGTCAGCTGGTCCGCACCATGGAGAGCCACCGCGTCTACTACTCGAAGTGGGCCAAGACCTGGGAGTTCCAGGCGATGCTCAAGGCCCGTCCGTCCGCCGGCGATCTCGCGCTCGGAGCCGAGTTCGTGGATCTGCTGGCCCCGCTGGTGTGGACCGCGGCGGAGCGGGAGAACTTCGTCGCCGACACCCAGGCCATGCGTAAGCGGGTGGTGGAGCACATCCCGGCCCGCAACGCCGGCCGGGAGCTCAAGCTGGGGGAGGGCGGGCTCCGGGACGTCGAGTTCTCGGTGCAGCTGCTGCAGCTGGTGCACGGCCGGGTGGACGAGCGGCTCCGGATCCGGGCCACCCTGCCGGCGCTCCAGGCCCTGGTCGAGCACGGCTACGTCGGCCGCGAGGACGGCAAGCGACTCTCGCACTCCTACCGGTTCCTGCGCACCCTGGAGCACCGGATCCAGCTGTTCAATTTGCGCCGGACCCATGTCCTGCCCGAGGGCGAGAACGACCTGCGCCGGCTGGGCCGGTCGCTGGGCTACGCCGACCCGGCGCCCGAGCTGCTCTCGACCTGGCGGAACACCGCATCGGCGGTCCGGCGGCTGCACCAGCGGCTGTTCTACTCACCGCTGCTGGACACCGTGGCCCGGATCCCGACGTCGGAGCTCCGGCTGACCACCGAGGCGGCGACCGACCGGCTGAAGGCCCTCGGTTACGCCGACCCGACCGCCGCCCTGCGGCACATCGCCGCGCTCAGCCAGGGCATGACCCGGCAGGCCGAGATCCAGCGGCAGCTGCTGCCCGCCATGCTCGGGTGGTTCGCCGACGCGCCGAACCCGGACCACGGCCTGCTCGCCTTCCGGCAGGTGTCCGACGCCCTCGGCAACACCCCCTGGTACCTGCGCGCGCTGCGCGACGAGGGGACCATGGCCGCGCGACTCGCCCGGATCCTCGCCTCCAGCCGGTACGCGGTGCAGCTGTTGACCCGGGCGCCCCAGACCGTGCAGATGCTGGCCGACGACGGGGAGCTGCAGCCGCGGAGCCGGGACGACCTGCAGGCGGAGATGAAGGCGGCCGGAGCCCGGCAGGAGACACCCAAGGCCGGGGTGGAGGCCATCCGCGCCATCCGCCGCCGAGAGCTCTTCCGGGTGGCCGCCGCCGACATCCTCGGCGAGCTGGACGTACTCGATGTCGGGGCCGCGCTGAGCGACCTGGCGTCGGCGACCATCGACGCCACGCTGACCGTGGTCCGGGACGGCATGCACCAGCCGGTCCCGCGGATCGCCGTGATCGCGATGGGTCGCTGGGGTGGGCGGGAGCTGTCCTACGCCTCCGACGCCGATGCCATGTTCGTGATGGACGACAGCAACGGTGACTCTGGGCAGTTGCGGGGGGGCTCGGGCGGGTCGTCCCCCCCGGCAGTCGGATCGGCGCTGGAGCCGCCGGGCTCGGCGGAGTCGTCCCTACCGGCCGTCGAGAGCGACCCGACCAAGGTGGCCACGGCAGTGATCACCGAGATGCGCCGGCTGCTGGCCCAGCCGGGGGTGGACCCCAGCCTGAGCATCGATGCCGACCTGCGGCCGGAGGGCAAGGGTGGCGCTCTGGTCCGGTCGCTCGGCGCGTACAAGAACTACTACAGCCGATGGTCGTCCACCTGGGAGCTGCAGGCCCTGGTCCGTGCCGACGCCTTGGCCGGTCCGGAGGATCTCGGCGCGGCGCTGATGGCTGAGATCAATGCCCGCCGCTGGCCCGAGGGTGGCCTGACCGCCGCGCAGCTGAGCGAGATCCGCAAGCTCAAGGCCCGGGTGGAGGCGGAGCGGCTGCCCCGCGGGGCGGACCCGGCGAAGCACACCAAGCTGGGTCCCGGTGGAATCGCCGACGTGGAGTGGACCGTCCAGCTGCTGCAGCTGCAGCACGCGTACCGGATTCCCGCGCTGCGCTCGTCGCAGACGATCGTGGCCCTCCGCGCCGCCCGCGAAGCCGGCGTCATCGAGCCGATGGACGCCGGTCATCTGGAGGCGGCCTGGACGCTGGCCAGCCGGATCCGCAACCAGATCATGCTGATGCGCGGCCGCGGCTCGGACTCGCTGCCCAGTGACAACCGGGAGCTGGCCGGGGTGGCGGAGCTGCTCGGCTACCAGGCGGGGGAGTCGTCGCACCTGCTGGCCGACTACCGGCGGGTCACCCGCCGGGCGCGGATCGTCGTCGACCGGGTGTTCTGGGGCAGCGGTTAGCCGATCCCGGCCCGGTCGATAGTGACGGCCAGCTGGTTGCCACCCGGTCCGCACCGGGGTCCGTTGGGGAAGGTGGTCCCGGCGTTCCGGGTGACCCGGGTCAGCGGAACCGTCCGCCCGCCGGCCGTGACGGTGCCACGGACCGTGACCTCGCCCGTCGGCAGCTGGGCCACCGGCAGGAACCCGACCAGGGTCCCGTTCGGCACTGCGGTCGCCGAGCAGGTGTCGTCCGCGTCGGATCCGCTGCAGCCCTGGTCGACCGTGTCGCTCCCCGGGCTCAGCTCGACGGTCTCCTCGGTGCACCGGCCCGACCAGCAGACCTCGAGACGTAGGCCCTGCACCTGCGCCGCGTACGGCGCGAGGACGGTGACGGCGACGCCGGAGGGCGAGCCGATCTCGGGGCAGCCGGGCTCCGGGGGGCTGCAGGCCGCCAGGACCAGGAGGGAGGCGGCCGCAGCCCAGACCCGCACGGTGCGATCGTAGGGGACACCGGCGGCTCCGCTGGCTAACCGCTCCCGTCGAGGGCGACCCCGTACGCCGCCAGGGTTGCGGCGGCGGTGTTGTCCCAGCTGAAGCTGGACGCGTGAGCTGCCGCGCGGGCCCCCATCCGGTGCCGCTCCGCCTCGTCGTCCAGCAGCGTGCCCAGGGCGGTGGCCCAGCCCTGCACGTCCTGGCCCGGGACCAGCAGCCCGGTGACCTGGTCCCGCACGGCGTGCCGGAGCCCACCCACGTCGGTGGCCACCACCGGCCGGCCGCAGGCCTGCGCCTCGAGCGCGACCAGGCCGAAGGACTCGTTGTAGGACGGCACTCCCACCACATCGGCCACGCAGTACCAGCGGAACAGGTCCGCGCGCGGGGAGTGCGGCCGGAAGATGACCTGGTCGCCGACGCCGAGGTCGCGGGCGAGCGGGGCCAGGGTCGCCGACCACTCCGAGTCGGGACCGCTCGGGCTGCCGATGATGATCAGCCGTAGCCGGTCGCGGCGGCCTGGATCGTTTTCGGTGAGCTCGGCCACCGCCCGGATCAGCACGTCGGGCGCCTTGAGCGGCTGTATCCGGCCGACGAAGAGGATGATCTCCTTCTCCTGGTCGACGCCCAGCTGGGTCCGGTTCTGGGGCTGGTCGCAGGGGTGGAAGGTATGCAGGTCGACCCCTGGCGGCACGATCCGGATCTGGTCGGTGGTCGCGCCGTAGTGCTGCTGCAGCTCTGCGGCCTCATCGGGAGTGTTGGCCGTCAGCACGTCGGCGTCGGCGACGATCGCCGCCTCGCCGTGCTCCCGGTCGTTGGGCTCGCTGGTCTGGTGCTCGCTCAGGGTCGAGTTCTTGACCCGGGCCATGGTGTGCATGGTGTGCACGATCGGGATGTCGTGCCGTGCCTTCAGCCCGCGAGCCACCATGCCGGAGAGCCAGTAGTGGCTGTGGATCAGGTCGTAGCGCCCGATGCGGTTGTCCAGGCACTCCCCGAAGGTATGGACCAGATCCAGCAGGTCCTCCTTGGCCACCGGTGCGGCCGGTCCCGCGGGCACGTGGATGACCCGGGTGTGCTCGTTGACCTCGACGATCGGCGGTCGGTCCTCACCGGCGGCCCGGGTGAAGACGTCGACCTTGAGCCCGCGTTCGCCGAGCCGGCCCGCCACCTCGCGGACGTAGACGTTCAGCCCACCGGCGTCGCCCACTCCGGGGGTGGCCAGCGGTGAGGTGTGCATGCTGATCATCGCGACCCGCTGCGGATAGAGAACCGACGCACTCATCGGGCACCTCCGTCAGCGGGCGACCAGCAGCAACGCGGCGACGGCCAGCACCAGACCGACCACCTGCACGGAGCGTACGCGTTCCCGGTCGACGAGCAGAGCCAGCACCACCGTGGTCACGGGGTAGAGCGAAGCCAGCGGGGCGACG
>DATHBQ010000199.1:0-2525 GCA_035296105.1 Propionibacteriaceae bacterium
CGTGCAGGTGGGCGGCCATGTCCGCCCGGGCGTCGGCCCGGACCTTGTCCGCCCGGGCCTGGTTCAGCGCGGTGCGCGAGCGGTACAGCCAGGGCGCCAGCACGATGCCCAGCCCGGCGAGGGCCAAGGTGGTCATGGCCAGCACCTCGGGCAGCTGGCTGACCTGGCCCTGCTGGGCGATGATGATGCCGAACGCCGCGCCGACCAGACCCAGCCCGACGATGACCCGGACCAGGGCCGGCCAACCACCGCGGGCGATGAACGGGGCCAGCCACACCTTGCCGCCCGCTTCGGCCCGCCAGCGCCGCTGCTGGGCGCTGTCCGCCTGCCGCCACACCAGTGCGGCGCCGGCACAGGCGAACGCCACCGGCCAGAAGAGCTGGGAGCTGATCCCCAGACCGCTGCTCTGCACGATCCAGAGCAGCCCCGCCCCGAGGGCGGTGAGCGCGAGCAGCATGCCCCAGTCCACCCGCCGCCGCGGTCGCACCTGGTCGCGCATGTTGGCGCGGGAGGCCGACTCCAGGCCGGGGGCCTTGGCCACCGCCTCCGGCGGCATCAGCAACCAGAGGGCGCCGTAGGCCAGCACCCCGATGAACTGGAAGGTCATCAGCGCCACGAAGGCGATCCGGATCACCAGCACCGGCCAGCCGAGATGCCGGGCCAGACCCGTGCTGACCCCGCCGAGCCAGGCGCCGTCGGCGACCCGGGTGGCCCGCGGCCGCGACTCCGGCGGATCCGTCGGCTCAGGACCCGGCACAGCGCTCGGGGTCGCGTCGAGAGCGGGCGCGGCCACGGCCGGCCGGTCCGGCGACGAGACGCGGCTCGAGTCGGTGGCGGTCATTATGTATTCAGCCTCACACGCCTCTTTCGCCACTCCTAGCAGGGACGACCCCGACTCGACCCCCAAGTCCTCGCCAGAGGGTGCTTTGGGGGTGGTCCCCGATGGTTCGAGGGTAGCGCCGTCGGCAGGATGGCAGGCATGAGCTCGATCTGGACCATCCGTCGCAGCACCAGCGACATCAAGCTCGCCGGCCTGTGCGGCGGCGTCGCCCGACACTGGGGCATCGACCCGGTGCTGGTCCGGGTCGGCTGGGCCCTGCTCGCCCTCAGCGGCGGGATCGGCGCCATCCTGTACCTGGCCGGTTGGCTGCTGCTGCCGGCCGACGGCCGCGACACCGCTCCGGCCGAGGACATGTTCGGCGATACTGTGCGCAGGTGGCCGCGGGAGGTCTGGGTCGCCATCGTGGTGATCGCCTGCGTGGCCGGTTTCGCCGTGTTCAAGGGGATCACCCCGTTCGGCATCGGACCTGCTGTCGTGGTCGCGTTGATCTGGTACTTCGGCTTCTACCGGAAGCGGATGGCCAAGGCCGGCCCCGCTTCGTCGCCGACACCGGCAGCCGTACCGGCCCAGCCGGTGGCTCCCTTCCGCTACCCCGGTCCGTCGACGGCGTTCACCGAGGCGGCGGAGGCCTGGCAGCGGCGGATGGCCGAGTACCAGGCGGCCCAACGGGCGACCGTTCCTCCGGTCCCGCCGTGGTCCGGTCCGCCGCCCGGCAACCTGGCCCCACCGCCCCCGCCGGCCGCGTACGGGCCTCCTCCGGTGCCCCCGGCGCCGGCACCCGACCCGGCGCAGCTGCACCGGGCCGCCTTCCTGGCCACCCCCGATCCTGCCGGTCTCTACATGGAGCCGACCGGGTCGACCGTGTCGGAGCGCCTGGTCCGACCGGGTCAGCGCCCGTCGGCGCGGCGGCTGCGCTGGGCCACCTTGCTGATCCTCGGCCTGACCATGGCCGGCCTCGGCATCGCCGACAACCTGGGAGCGAACATCAGCGGGGGCGTGTACGCCTCGGCGGCGCTGCTGGTCCTCGGTCTCGCCCTGGTGCTGGCCACCTGGTGGGGTCGGGCCCGGGGCCTGCTGCCGATCGCCGCGGTCCTCGCCGTCGGGGTCCTGGGCCTGTCGTCGGCCGGCTCGGCCATCCCGGCCGTGACCGCACCCCCCGGGACCTCAGAATCCACGGTCAGCTACGCCAGCCCAGCCGACTTCCCGGCCAACGGCGACTTCCAGGACTTCGGCACGCTGAGCGTCGATCTGACCGGCCTTCGGATGTCCGAGGACGCGACGTACCAGGCCGGCATGGACTTCGGCCGCCTGGTGGTCACTGTGCCCCCCGAGGCCAACGTGGTGGTGCGCTACCGCACTGATGCCGGGTCGGTGACGGCTTTCGGCCGGCACGTCAGCGGCACGGAGCTGAACGACACGTTGTCCGACCCGACGCCGATGCGGCCGACCCGGCCGACGCTGACCCTCGACCTGGGCGTGGACCTCGGATCGGTGCAGGTGCGACGATGAAGCGGACCTACGACGTCGTCGCGCTGATCACCGGGGTGGTGTTCACCGTGGTCGCTCTGGGCGGGCTGTGGCTCGCCCTGGTCGGCCCGCTGCCCTGGGACGTGATCAAGATCGTGGCGCCCCTCGGGCTGGTCGCCCTCGGCGTCGGTGGCCTGGCCCTGTCCCGCAGTCGTTT
>DATHBQ010000200.1:0-11307 GCA_035296105.1 Propionibacteriaceae bacterium
CGGCAGGAGCGGGAGCTGCGCACCTGGCTCTACGGTGAGGAGCTGTCCGAGACCACACTGAAGGCCGCGCTGACTCTCGCCGCGGCGGAGGTGGAGGACGAGCGCGGCATCCCGATCGAGATCGTCATGGTCGGCGACTGCGAGACCTCCGACGCCATCCAGGCCCTCGTCCGGGCGGCCCGGGAGGCCATGGTCAACGCGGCCAAGCACTCCGGTGCCGACAAGATCGACGTGTACGCCGAGGTCGACGAGGAGCGGATCGAGGTCTTCGTCCGGGACCGCGGCCGGGGCTTCGATCTCGACGGGGTCGCTGACGACCGGATGGGCGTCAAGGGCAGCATTCTCAACCGGATGGCCCGCCACGGCGGAACCGCCATCGTCCGTTCCCGGCCCGGTGAGGGCACCGAAGTACGACTGGAGATCACCCGATGAGCACCCCGAACGCCCCCGAAGCCGTTCCCACGCCTACGCCGCGTGGGCCCTACCGGGTCGTGGTGGTCGACGACCACGCCATGTTCCGGACTGGGGTCAAGGCCGAGATCGGCACCGCGGTCCAGGTCGTCGGTGAGGCGGCCGACGCCGGCTCCGCGATCGCGACGGTGCTGCAGACCACGCCGGACGTGGTGCTGCTCGATGTCCACCTGCCCGGCGGCGGCGGCATCGAGGTGCTGCGCAAGGTGCATGAGAAGAACCCGGACCAGCGATTCCTGGCCCTGTCGGTCTCCGACGCCGCCGAGGACGTGATCGGGCTGATCCGGGCCGGGGCCCGGGGCTATGTGACCAAGTCGATCAGCGGTGCCGAGCTGATCGACGCCATCCGCCGGGTGGCCGAGGGCGATGCGGTGTTCTCCCCGCGGCTGGCCGGTTTCGTGCTGGACGCGTTCTCCGGGGCGATCGACCTGGCCAGCATCGACGAGGACCTGGACCGGCTCTCGGTCCGCGAGCGCGAGGTGCTGCGGCTGATCGCCCGCGGCTACGCGTACAAAGAGGTGGCGCGCGAGCTGTTCATCTCGATCAAGACCGTGGAGACCCACGTCAGCAGCGTGCTGCGCAAACTGCAACTATCGAACCGGCATCAGCTCACCCGCTGGGCCACCGACCGGCGGCTCGTGTAGCCGTCCAGACTGGAGATCCTCATGTTGGAGATCATCGGCATCATCATCTTCGGCGCCGTCATCGGTGTGCTGGCCCGGGTCGTGCTGCCCGGCCGCCAGGCGTACGGCTGGATCGTCACGATCCTGCTCGGCATCGGCGGGGCCCTCATCGGCTACTGGCTCTGGGGCGCCCTGGGCGGCACCGACACCGGCGGCATCGACTGGATCCGCTGGGTGATCAGCATCGCCGCCGCAGCGCTGCTCAGCTTCCTCTACACCGGGCTGACCCGGCGTAGTCGAGTCTGACGCCGGCAGCCGATGCGGCTTTCGGCTCGGGTGGACTACGCGCTACGAGCAATGGCAGAGCTGGCGGCGGCCGACGCGCCGCGGACCGTCGACCAGCTGGCGGCGGCACAGCACATCCCCAGCAAGTACCTGGAGAACATCCTCGGGGAGCTGCGCCGCGGCGGGCTGCTGCGCAGCCAGCGGGGTCCGGACGGTGGGCACCGGTTGGCCCGGCCGCCCGCGGAGATCAGCATCGCCGACGTGATCCGGGCGCTCGACGGCGAGCTGGCCAACGTCCGGGGCAGCCGGCCCGAGCACCTCGCCTACACCGGCGCGGCGGCGCCCCTGCAGCAGGTGTGGATCGCCCTCCGGGCCTCGGAGCGGTCGATCCTGGAGGGAGTCACCCTGGCCCACGTGGTGGCGGACGAGATGCCGCCACCGGTAGTCGCGCTCGTCGCGGATCCGGCCGCCTGGAGCTGAGCCGGCTCCTCGACGCAGGTCAGAGCAGCGGCCGGAACGGGGTCAGCACGGTCTCGGAGAACTTGACCATGTAGTGCCGGCGCCGCCACCCGGGCAGGGTCAGCTCGCGGGTGTTGGAGGAGTCGACCGCGAAGATCTCCTCCATCTGCCGGGCCACGTCGGCGTTGAAGACCTCCATGTTGATCTCGTAGTTGCCGAGCAGGCTGAGCCGGTCGATGTTCGCGGTGCCGATGGTCGACCACTGGCCGTCGATGGTCGCGGTCTTCGCGTGCACCATGGCGCCCTGGTACAGCAGCAGGCGGACACCGTGCCGGAGCAGCTGGGCGTAGAAGCCGCGGGACAGCCAGTCCGCAACGATGTGGTTGGACTCGGCGGGCACGATGATGCGGACGTCGACGCCCCGGCGGGCGGCCCGGATCAGCGAGGACACCATGTCGTCGTCGGGGATGAAGTACGCCGAGGTCATGTAGATGTGGTGGGCGGCCCGGTCGATCGCCGCCAGGTACATGCCCCGGATCGGGTAGACCATGGTCCGCGGCATGTTGCGATGGATCCGGATGTCCGGCTGCCAGCTGCGGCTGCCGAAGTCGGGCAGGGCGGCGCGGCGGCGGCCGGCCCACAGGTTCCAGTAGTCGATGAAGGCGTTCTGCACGTCCCAGACGATGTCGCCGGTGAGCCGGGCATGGGTGTCGCGCCAGTCGGTCGCGTACAGGCTGCCGATGTTGTAGCCGCCGAGGAAGGCGACGTGGTCGTCGACGACCAGGAGCTTGCGGTGGTCGCGGCCGGTGTTGCGGGGGAACCGCAACGGCGAGGCTATCAGCGGGTGCCGGCGGACCGCGATGTTGCTGGGGAAGGTGAAGAAGCTGCGCCGCACCACCAGGTTGGCGAACTCGTCGAACACGACGTAGACCTTGACCCCGCGGTTGGCCGCGGCGATCAGGGCGTCTTTGAACGCCTGGCCGACAGCGTCGCCCTTCCAAATGAAGGACTCGAAGAACACCCGGGACTTCGCCTGCCCGATGGCGTCCAGCATGTCGCGGTAGAGGTCCTCACCGTAGGTGTAGACGGTGACCTCCGAACCACCGGCCGTCACCGACTTCGGCGGGGTCCGCGGGAAGGTGGCCGGCTTGCGCAGCCGCTTGCGGCGGTAGTCGACGACGGCCAGGGCGAGCAGGGTCGCCCCCTGCACGGCGACCACGGCTTGGAACAACCGGAGGAGTACGCGGCGGATCCGGATCTTTCGCCACTGCACGATGCCAATCTACGCCGGGTCGGCCAGGGCGTTTGCGGACTCGGCCGTGTCGGTGCGGCGGTCTAGGGTGGTGGCCACCATGACCGCGAGCATCACCGAGACCGGGACGACCGATTCCGCCGCCCCGCGCAAGCCCGAGCGGGCCGCCCGGCTGACCCGGGAGCGGTTGCTCGAGGGGCTCAACCCGCCGCAGCGCGAGGCGGTGCTTCACGAGGGCCGTCCGGTCCTGGTCGTGGCCGGCGCCGGCTCGGGCAAGACCCTGGTGCTGACCCGGCGGATCGCCTACCTGGTCAGCGAGCGACGGGTCCATCCCGGCGCCATCCTGGCCATCACCTTCACCAACAAGGCCGCCGCCGAGATGCGCGGCCGGGTGATCGAGCTGGTCGGCAACCGGGCCAAGCTGATGTGGGTCTCCACCTTCCACTCGGCCTGCGTGCGGATCCTGCGCAGCGAGATCGGCCGCTTCAACCTGAGCCGGACCTTCTCGATCTACGACGACGCCGACGCCAAGCGGCTGATGCAGCTGGTGGCCCACGACCTCGACCTGGATGCCAAGCGGTTCCCGGTCCGGGCGATCCTGAACTGGGTGTCGGCCCGCAAGAACGAGCTGGTCGACCACGAGAGCGCGCTGGCCCAGGCCGAGACCCCGGTCGAGACCTCCTACGCCGAGGCCTACCGGGAGTACCAGCGCCGGCTGCTGGCCGCCAACGCGTTGGACTTCGACGACCTGATCATGACCACGGTGCACCTGCTGCAGGCCTACCCCGACCTGCGGGAGCAGTACCGGCGCCGGTTCCGGCACGTGCTGGTCGACGAGTACCAGGACACCAACCACGCCCAGTACGCGCTGGTCCGCGAGCTGTGCGCGGACGACCCGGAGAATGAGCCGCCGGCGGACGGCACGCCGCGGATCGAGCCGCCCGAGCTGATGGTGGTGGGCGACTCCGACCAGTCCATCTACGCCTTCCGCGGCGCCACCATCCGCAACATCAACGACTTCGAGTCCGACTTCCCCGGCGCCGCGGTGATCATGCTGGAGCAGAACTACCGCTCCACCCAGAACATCCTCAACGCGGCCAACGCGGTGATCACCAAGAACACCGAGCGCAAGCCGAAGAACCTGTGGTCCGACGCCGGCGACGGCGCGCTGATCACCGGTTACGTGGCCGACACCGAGCACGACGAGGCCCAGTTCGTGGCCGGAGAGATCGTGCGGCTGCGCCAGGCCGAGCGGGCGCGTTACGCCGACGCCGCGGTCTTCTACCGGACCAACGCCCAGTCCCGGACGTTCGAGGAGGTGTTCATCCGGCTCGGCCTGCCCTACAAGGTGGTCGGCGGCGTCCGCTTCTACGAGCGGCGGGAGGTCCGGGACGCGATCGCGTACCTGCGCACCATCGCCAACCGGACCGACGACGTCTCACTCCGCCGCATCCTCAACGTGCCGAAGCGGGGGATCGGGGACCGGGCCGAGGCCGCGGTGGCCGAGTGGGCGACCAAGCAGGGCCTGAGCTTCGGCGAGGCCCTCCGGCGGATCGACGACATCCCGGGCCTGGCCACCCGGTCGGCCAACCAGCTGCGCGGCTTCGCCTCCCTGCTCGACGAGCACGAGGCCATGGTCGCCGAGGGCCTGCCCGCCGATGCGATCCTGACCAGCGTGCTGGACAAGTCGGGCTACCTGTCGGAGCTGCACGACTCGAAGGACCCGCAGGACGAGACCCGGCTGGAGAACCTGCGGGAGCTGATCACCGTCGCCCGCGAGTTCGTCAGCGGCGTCGCCGCGCTGACCGCCGGCGAGGACGAGCTGGTCGACGACTACGGAGTGCTCGCTGATCTGGACGCGGTGCTGGACCCGGAGACCGACCTGGCTGCTGGGGCGGCCGAACCGGACGACTCGCTCGGCGCGTTCCTCGAGCGGGTGGCGCTGGTCGCGGACTCCGACCAGATCCCGGACACGCCGGACGCAGCCGCCGCCGGGGTGGTCACTCTGATGACCCTGCACACGGCCAAGGGGCTGGAGTTCGACAACGTCTTCCTGACCGGCTGCGAGGACGGCGTATTCCCGCACCAGCGGGCACTGACCGATGCCAAGGAGCTGGCCGAGGAGCGCCGACTGGCCTACGTCGGGATCACCCGGGCCCGACAGCGGCTCTACATCACCCGCGCCATCGTGCGCTCGGCGTACGGGACGCCGCAGCACAACCCGCCCAGCCGGTTCCTGGCCGAGGTGCCGGACCACCTGATCGACTGGCGCCGACTGGAGTCGGCGACGACCAGCTGGCGCAGCACCTCCGCGACCGCGGCCAACCAGTCCTGGCGCAACACCGTGGGCTACGGCGCCGGGAAGACCCGGGCCGCCCGCGAGGTGCCGACCCTCAGTGCCGGCGACCGGGTGCTGCACACCTCGTTCGGCATGGGCAAGGTCGTAGCCACCAGTGGCTCGGGCGACAAGGCCACCGCCGACGTCGACTTCGGTTCCGTCGGCGTCAAGCGCCTGGCCCTCCGCTACGCCCCGATCGAGAAGCTGTGATCCTCGCTAACGCACCTGGTCGCTAGCGGGCGCCCGCCTCGCAACTATCCGCCCTCGCAGGCTCGGGCTCCCGCCAGACCCATCCACGCTCCTTCGCTCGTCCCCAACCCAGAGGTGACGCCCGAGCTGGCGGGGGCGGATGGTTGCGAGGCACTGGTTGGTAGGGGCGCCCCGCGGAGGACCGTACCGGAACCACTCCGACCTCGTCCGACTACGGGTTGAGTCCCCGAGCGTTCAGCCAGTTCAGGGGGCTGACAGCCCGGTAGATGTCGCCCGGGGTGATGCCGGCGGGGTAGGCCTCGAAGTGCAGGTGCGGGCCGAACGTACGTCCGGTCATGCCGACGGCGCCGACGACCTGGCAGGCGGCAACCGTCTGCCCGACCCGGACCGAGACGGTGGACATGTGGGCCATCAGCGTCTGGGTGCCGTCCGGGTACTTGATGGCCACGTAGTTGCCCGCCCAACCGCTGGCCGGACCGATGCCGGCGTTGGTCACGATGCCGGCCGAGGGGGACCGGATGGCCGAGCCGATGCCGGCGGAGAAGTCGAAGCCGGTGTGGTAGCGCGACCAGATGCCGACCTGCCCGAACCGGGCGGAGATCCGGTAGGAGGCCAGGGGCAGGCAGGCCCTGCCGCCGCCCTGGATCGCGCCGGCGTCCAGATCTGGCGCGTCTCCGTTGCCGCGAGCGGTGCCCTGCTCGGCCAGCCGTTCGGCTGCCTCGCGGCTCTCCTTGGCCTGGTCCTTCAGCGCCTTGTCGCGCTTCTCGGCGGTGCTGGTGCTGGCCGCGACCGCGTAGTCCTCGCTGGCCTCGGCCAGCTCCTCGGCGCGCTGTTCGGCCAGGCTCTTCAGATGGTTCGCATCCCGGGAGCCGCCTGCGTCCTGCTTCGGCGCGAGCCGGGGGTTTGGCGCCGGGTCGGACTTCGCGGTCACCGGGGGCCGGTCCACCGGCGCGGTGTTCGCCGTCGTGCCCTGCGCGGCGCCGGTCAACGAGACGGAGGCCGCCACACCCAGCCCGAGCAGCGCGATGCCCAGGGCGGCGACGCCGTGCTGCAGCCAGCCTTTGCGGTCCGCAGAGATGTCGGCTATCAGGGCGCGGCGCGCGGTTGCACGCCGCTGCGGTGATGAGCTAGGCAAACCAGAAATCTCCTCGTTACGAACCGGTACTGTCCCCGTCCTGTCCGGACCGGTCCGGCCGGGCGACGCCCGACGGACCTGCAGAACAATAACGGAGTTGTAACGGCAGATCAAAAATAGGGGCGACGCGTGCGCTCGTCGGTATTTGCCCTTGTGAGGTACGTCACTTGCGCGGGTTGGACCGTCAGTTGGTCCGGACGCCGTTGGCGGCGAGCCAGGGCTGCGGGTTGATCGCCTTGTAGACGTCACCGTAGCGAACCCCGGCGGGGTAGAGCTCGAAGTGCAGGTGGGCTCCGAAGGCCCGGCCGGTCTGGCCGACGTAGCCGATGATCTGGCCCGCCCGGACGGTCTGACCGGATCGCACCGACATCGACGACATGTGTGAGGACATGGTGGTCCTGCCGTCGCCGTGCCGGATGGCGACGTGGTTGCCGGCCCAGTTGCCGGAGTTGCCGGCGAACAGTACCTGTCCGGCCTTGACCGCCCGGATCGGCGTGCCGTACGCGGCGCGGAAGTCCAGGCCGGTGTGGTAGCGGGACCACACCCCGTACTGCCCGAAGTGGGAGCCGATCACCGCTCCCGGCACCGGAGACGCGGCACCCCCACCGCTCGGGATGTTGGAGGTGCCCGACTCGGAAGCCGGCCGAGTGGGCCGGGTGGCGGACCGGTTGGCGGACCGGTTGGCCGCTCCGCTCCGCTCCGTGCTCTCCGTGCGCTCCTGAGCCGCGCGCTCCGCCTCGGCCGCGATACGGGCCGCGACGCGGGCGGCGACGGCACGACGGATCCGGGCCTCGTTCAGCCGGGCGGCGGCCTCACGACTGGCCCGATCGGCGGCGGTCAACTTGCTCTGTCGGGCATCGCTGACGGCACTGCTCGCGGCGCGGGTGATGTCGTCAGCGCCCTTGGCCAGCTCCTCCGCCCGCTGCGCGGCCTGCTCTTTCAGTACGGCGGTCCGGAGGGCGGCGTTGTCGGTCTCCTCAGCAGCGGGGCCGCCTCGGGGCGCGAACGCGCCGACGGCCGCGGCGTCGGACCTGGCCTGGTCGGACTCGCCCGGCTTCTTGGTCGCGGCGGCCTTCGGCGTCGCGGCGGCGACGCTTGTGGCCGGTTCCTTGGCGGACAGCGGCTGGGCGCTCGTGGTCAGCTGGAGGGATCCGGCGATGGCCAGTCCCAGAGCAGAGATGCCTAGTGCAGCCAACCCGTGCGAGAGCCAGCCCCGGCGCTCCTCCGAATCGGTGTCAACCGCGGTGACCCGACGGGTGTCCCGCCCGGTCGGCTGCGATGCCACGAAAAGCTCTCCTCATCCTTCATCAACACAGGATCGAACCGCCTCGGCGGCGTGCCGAGACGGGTAGGTCGCGCTGGTACGCGACCAGGCCCGGCGAGCCCGATCATGCGTCCGGAGGGGGAAGGCTCCAGATGATGCACAACTCTGCCCCTGGCCGCCTCGTATCCCGCTGGTGCGGGCCCCGATGAGGCGAACAGTGTGAAAAACATAACAAGAAGGTCACGCAAGCTCAATCGACAGGCCCAAAATCGGGCAGGACGACCGAACGGCTTCGATCTTAGGCGGGACGCAGGGGCTCCGAGGTCTCGAAAGGGTCAAGTTCGGTCAATGCTGAGGCAATCGTGAAGGCAACGGAGGCGTTGTGGGGGAGCGAGAGGTGGCCGACGCCGCGGACGGCGACGTTGCGCACCGTCAGATGGGGATGCTCCAACCGCGCGTTGCTGGTCGGTCGGATCATGTGGTCCAGATCACTGGCGAAGACCAGGAACCGGGTCCGGCAGTCCGGCGCCGGCTCGGCGAGCTCGCGCAGCACGGGCGACCCCGGGGTCAGCTGGCCCAGCAGCGGCACCATCCGCCATGGACGAGCGGCCTCGGTGCCGGAGTGCGGCGTACCCAGGGTGACCAGCGTGTGCACCCGGGCGTCTCCGCCCAACCGCTGCACGTAGTAGCGGGCGATCAGGCCACCGAGGCTGTGGCCGATGACGTGGATCCGCTCGTAGCCGGAGTCGGCGGCCAGCTTCGCGATGGCCTCGCCGAGCAGGCGGGCCGCGACCGGGATGTCCCGGGTCAGCAGGCCATAGTCCCAGGAGGAGATCGTGGCGAAGCCCCGTCTCCGGAGGGCGCGTTGCAGCAGGGCGAAGATCGAGTGGTTGTCGATGATCCCGTGCACCAGCAGGATCGGAGTCTCCGCGGCGGCCACGCCGCGGTGGACCAGGCCGCGCTGCTCGGGGCTGAGGCCGGCCAGGTCGTGGCGGCGGCTGGTCCGCGCGGCGGCATCGCTGACCAGACCCAACGGGTACATGACCACGTGCGCCGCGGCCCAGCCGGCCTCGATCGCGACCCCGCTGACCAGGCGGGGCAGGTCGCTGGTCAGGACCCGCTGAAGGTCCCCGGGCCCGCGGCGCTGCACCCAAAAACTCTACTCGGGAGTAGTTTGGGCCTCGTGACGGCGGATGCTCCCGTGGCGGCAACGCGACCCCTGAGGATCGTGGTCGCCAAGCCGGGGCTGGACGGCCACGACCGCGGAGCCAAGGTGGTGGCCCGAGCCTTGCGAGACGCGGGAATGGAGGTCATCTACACCGGCCTGCACCAGACCCCGGACCAGATCGTGCAGACCGCGCTGGCCGAGGACGCCGACGCCATCGGTCTGTCGGTGCTCTCCGGGGCGCACATGACGCTGTTCGCCAAGGTGATCGGGCTGCTGGAGGCGGCCGACGCCGCGGACATCGTGGTTTTCGGCGGCGGCATCATCCCTGAGGCCGATCGCGGTCCGCTGGCCGAGCTGGGTGTGGCCCAGGTCTTCACGCCGGGCGCGACCATGGCCGAGATCGTCGGCTGGGTGCGGGCCAACGTCGGTCGTTCTTGACCTGATCCTTCTCGCACCCGTCGCGCTCTCGGAGCCGCCGCCGTCGTCACTCTTCGCGGACGTAAGAACGCCCTCCGCTCATCGCTCCTCCGATCGCCACCCGAGCGCTCCTCCGATGCTCGAAGGGACGATCTCGGGCCGAGGCGGTGACCAGCTCCTCGAGCAGGGTGGCGGCCTGCTGCTCCCGGCCGGCTGCGGCGATCTCGGCGGCCAGCTCACCGGCGCGGCGGGCGTAGGCCGGATCGGTCAGCACCCGCTGGACCGCGGTCCGGATCACCGCCGGTTCCGGCCGGTCCGTGCGCAGGTCGATGCCGACCCCCGCATGCGCAACCCGGCCGTTGACCTCGAGCTTGTCCTCGGTGGTGCCGGCGGCGACCACCGGCACGCCGGCCGCCAAGGCGAGCTGGAGACCCCCGAACCCGCCGTTGGTGAGGTAGAGGTCCACGTACGGCAGCAGCGGAGCGAACGGGACGAACCGCTCCACCCGCGCGTTGGCTGGCACTGGTCCGAGCTCGGCCGGGTCGGATCCGCCGGTGACCGCGACGACCAGCACGTCCTCCGCGGCCAGCGCGGCCAGGCCGGGCCGGATCAGGTCGTCGGCGTCGGTGGCTACGGTCCCCTGGGTGAGCAGGACCACCGGACGGGAACCGTCCAGGTCGCTCCACCACGCCGGTGGCGACCAGCTCGGGTCGACGACGGGGCGGGGCGGACCGACGTAGCGCACGATCTCCGGCAGGTCGGACCGCGGGTACTCGAAGCCCGGCGTGCTCAGCTGTAGGTAGAGCGAGCTGGCCAGCGGGTACTCGAACATGCTCTGGGCGGTCCGCGGGAGGCCGACCTCGGTGCGGATCCGGTTGACCTCCCGGGTCATGGGCCGGAAGACCACTGAGCGCGCGAGCCCGTCCAGCACCCGTCCGCGGAGCCGGCTCAGGGCGCCGCGGTACGGCGGCAGGCCGAACCCGAACGGCGGCAGGTCCCGGCTGGGGAACCCCACGACGCTGATCCCGAAGGTCGCCACGGGCGGTCCGCCGAGCTCGGACGCCAGCACCGCCGCCTGGAAGCCGGTGTCGGCGACCAGGAGCTCCGCCGGCTCGGCGGCCAGCAGGGCCTGCAGGTCGGGCAGGTAGGTGCGGATGGGCCGGGCGAACCCATGGACCATGTCGAACTGCAGCTTACGTAGGCCGGAGTATCGACTGCGCTCCGGGAAGAAGCCGTCGAAGCCGACGACGCTCAGGTCGTCTCCGCTCATCGGGCAGAACCGGGCGCCGATCGCCTCGATCGCGTCGGCGAAGGCGGCGCCGGCGTACCAGCGGACGTCGTGGCCGCGCTGCACCAGATTCTGCGCGATCGGCAGGGCGGGCATGGTGTGGCCGACGGCGGGGATGGTGGCGAAGAGGAATCGGGTCACGTCCCGGAAGAGCGCGCAGCCCGACCCCTGATACGACCGAGTGCCGACCAGGAAGCCTTGCCCACTAGGCTCCTGACTGGCTTTGTTCGCGCGTAAGCGGCACCGGTGCCCTACGCAGAGCCGCGGGAAGTCAGGAGGCGCAGGTGGATCTGTACGAGTACCAGGCTCGCGACATGTTCGAGGCGCACTGCGTACCCGTGCTCCGCGGCATCACCGCGACGACGGCGGAAGAGGCTCGGGCCGCTGCCGCGAAGAT
>DATHBQ010000201.1:0-3414 GCA_035296105.1 Propionibacteriaceae bacterium
GCTCCGGCTCCTCCCAGGCCAGCAGCACCTGCGCGGCCGATCCGGCGGACATGGTCAGCTGGGTGCCCACCGGGACGCTGTCGCGCAGCCCGGACATCCGCTCGGCCGTCGCCACGCAGATCCGGTACTCGCCCTGGCGACGGAACATCTGGGCGGACTCGCCGGTGATATCGCGGAGCCGGGCCAGGACCGGGCCGGCGGTGGCCAGCAGTCGGTCCTCGCCGGCCGCGGAGGCCAGCTCGCCGAGGCGCGGGCCGAGGACGAACCGCCCTTGCAGGTCGCGGCCGACCAGCCGATGATGCTCGAGGGCGACGGCCAGCCGGTGGGCGGTCGGACGAGCCAGTCCGGTGGAGGCGACCAGCCCGGCCAGCGTGGTGGGGCCGGTCTCCAGGGCACTGAGCACCTGGGCGGCTTTGTCCAGCACGCCGACACCGCTAGTGTTGTCCATGCCTTGATATTGCCGTCTCGGATGTTGGAACGCAAGTTCCGCTGTACTGATGTGAGGAGAACCCACGCGGTGGGCAAGACGCTGAGCGAGAAGATCTGGGACGACCACGTCGTCCGGTCGGCCGAGGGTGAGCCCGACCTCCTCTTCATCGACCTTCACCTGGTCCACGAGGTGACGAGTCCGCAGGCCTTCGACGGTCTTCGCCAGGCGGGCCGTCCGGTCCGCCGGCCGGACCTGACGCTGGCCACCGAGGACCACAACACCCCGACCCTCAACATCGACCGGCCGATCGCCGACCCGGTGTCGCGGACCCAGGTCGAGACGCTGCGGAGGAATGCGGCGGACTTCGGCTTCCGCATCCACAGCCTCGGTGACCTGGACCAGGGCATCGTGCACATCATCGGCCCCCAGCTCGGCCTGACCCAGCCCGGCCTGACAGTGGTCTGCGGCGACTCGCACACCTCGACCCACGGCGCCTTCGGGGCGATCGCCTTCGGCATCGGCACCTCCGAGGTCGAGCACGTGCTGGCGACCCAGACGCTGCCGCAGGCCCGCCCCAAGACCATGGCGGTCAACGTGGAGGGCGAACTGCCGCCGGGCGTGACGGCCAAGGACGTCGTGCTGGCGCTGATCGCCAAGGTGGGCACCGGAGGCGGCCAGGGCTACATCGTGGAGTACCGCGGATCGGCCATCCGGGCGCTGTCCATGGAGGGCCGGATGACGATCTGCAACATGAGCATCGAGTGGGGGGCCAAGGCCGGCCTGATCGCCCCCGACGAGACGACGTACGCCTACCTCCAGGGCCGCCCGCACGCGCCGCAGGGCGCGGACTGGGACGCGGCGGTGGCGTACTGGTCGACGCTGCAGACCGACCCGGACGCGGTCTTCGACGCCGAGGTGGATCTGGACGCGGCCAGCCTCAGCCCGTTCGTCACCTGGGGTACCAACCCGGGCCAGGGTGTCCCACTCGGCGCCACCGTGCCCGACCCGGAGACCTTCGCCGAGGAGGCCGACCGCACGGCGGCAACCAAGGCGCTGGAGTACATGGCGCTGGCGCCCGGCCAGCGGATGCGGGACATCGCCGTGGACACCGTGTTCCTCGGCTCCTGCACCAACGGCCGGATCGAGGACCTGCGGGCCGCCGCCGCCGTGATCCAGGGCCGCCACGTGGCCGACTCGGTGCGGATGCTGGTGGTGCCAGGCTCGGCGCGGGTGCGGCTGCAGGCCGAGGCGGAGGGTCTCGACGCGGTCTTCAAGGACGCGGGTGCGGAGTGGCGGGCCGCCGGGTGCTCGATGTGCCTGGGCATGAACCCCGACCAGCTGGCCCCGGGGGAGCGATCAGCCTCGACGTCCAACCGCAACTTCGAGGGCCGGCAGGGCAAGGGCGGACGGACCCACCTGGTCTCGCCGCTGGTCGCTGCAGCGACCGCCGTCACCGGCCGGCTCAGCTCGCCCGCCGATCTCAAGGAGGAGGTGCGGATCGGTGGATAAGTTCATCACGCACACCGGAACGGCGCTCCCGTTGCGCCGCAGCAACGTCGACACCGACCAGATCATCCCGGCGGTCTACCTGAAGCGGGTGACCAAGACCGGCTTCGAGGACGGCCTGTTCGCGGCCTGGCGCAACGACCCGAGCTTCGTGCTCAACCAGCCTCAGTACGCCGGGGCGACGATCCTGATCCCCGGCCCGGACTTCGGCACCGGCTCGTCCCGCGAGCACGCGGTCTGGGCGCTGCAGAACTACGGCTTCAAGGTGGTGCTGGGCTCGCGGTTCGGCGACATCTTCCGGGGCAACTCGGGCAAGGCCGGACTGCTGGTCGGCGTGGTCGAGCAGAAGATCATCGAGGAGCTGTGGGACTACGTCGAGGCGCACCCGGCGAGCCCGATCACCGTGGACCTGGTCGAGCGGACCGTCACCGCGGAGGGCTTCTCGACCACCTTCGAGATCGACGACTACACCCGCTGGCGGCTGATGGAGGGACTGGACGACATCGGCCTGACCCTGCGGCACGTCGACGACATCGACCGCTTCGAGCAGACCCGGCCGTCGTTCAAGCCGGCGACGCTCCCGGCCAAGGTCGCCAGTCTCAACTAGCGCGGTCGCCGACCACCACTTACCGCTGGTTGCTCCTTCACCCCACCTGCCGCAGAGGGAGGGAAGAAGGAGCAGCCAGCGGTAAGTCACGTCGGGGCGGACGCTCCAGAGCAATCCCGCGATTTTCGCGAACCGGAACACAAATATGCGGTTAGTGATTGTCGGACCCTGAGATCTTCCCTAACGTGATTTCTGCGCCGTCGTCCGGCGGCCGCGTCGAGCTCCCGGTGAGAAGCACCCGCGAGGAAGGGAAGAATGAACAAGGCGGAACTGATTGAGGCACTCTCGGTTCATTACGACGGCAGCAAGACCGAAGCAGCCAAAGCCCTCAACGCGGTGGTGTCCACCATCACCTACAAGACCGCCATCGGTGAGAAGGTCTCGATCACCGGGTTCGGGGTGTTCGAGAAGGTCCATCGTTCGGCCCGGATGGTGCGCAACCCCCGGACCGGCGAGCGTAAGCAGGCCGATGCCACGGCCGTCCCGCGGTTCCGGGCCGGGACCGACCTGAAGGCCTACGTCGCCGGCGAGAAGCAAGTGCCGGACGAACCGACGCCCCCAGCAGCCAAGAAGGGCAACTCCAGGCGGAACGGCAACAAGAACGACAGGACCGGCTGAGGCCTGGTCACCACCAGGCGCTCAGCACCCGACCCGCCGCGGTCACGGCGTGCAGCCGCTGGCCGGACCGAAGCGATCGACCCAACCCGCCGATCACGCCGTCGGGCAGCACGATCCGCCGGCCCGCGGCGGTCACGGCGAGCCGCTGCCCGGACTCGTCCACCCAGTCGGTGGCGGTGGCCACCTGATACTCGCCCAGGCGCCCGTACGCCGGGTCCACCAGGGCCGCCGTGTGCGGCCCCACCCCCAGATC
>DATHBQ010000202.1:0-7645 GCA_035296105.1 Propionibacteriaceae bacterium
GGCACTGTCGGTGGCGGCTGCCTAGGATCCCGGTGTGCCCGAGTCGGAGTTAGAGCCGCGTCGCCGAGGTCTGTCGACGTTGGCCGCCGCCCAGGCACGTACCTCGCGGCGTTCTCCTCGGTCGTGTTGCGACTCGGCAGCCCTCCCTCGTCGGCCTTGCGATGCACGCGCCTGAACGACGCTCAACGCCGACGAACCTCGACGACACGGCACTTCCGGTCGCCGCGGTGGCGGTCGACGTGCCGCTGGCGCATCTGGATCGGCCGTTTGACTACGCCGTCACGCCCGACCAGGATGCCGACGCCGTACCCGGGGCCCGGGTCCGGGTCCGGTTCTCCGGACGGCTGCGCGACGGGTTCATCATCGAGCGCCGGGCGGCCAGCGAGCACGAGGGCCGACTTACCCCGCTGCACAAGGTGATCTCGGCCGAGCCGGTGCTGACCGCGGAGATCGCGGCGCTGGTCCGGGCGGTCGCCGACCACTACGCCGGCACCTTCTCCGACGTGATGCGGCTGGCCGTGCCGCCGCGGCATGCCGCGACCGAGCAGGCCGAGCCGACGCCGGCGGTCCCGCTGGTCGACGACCCGCCGACCGGTCCGCTGCCCGGCTACCCGGCCGGGACCGCCTTCCTACGGGCCCTGCGGAACGGCCGCCAGCCCCGCGCGCTGTGGCAGGTGACACCGAGCGCGGGGCCGAGTGGGAACTGGGCCGCAGGGCTGGCCGAGGCGGCCCGCGCCTGCGCCGAGGTTGGACGGGGTGCGGTGCTGGTGGTGCCCGACCAGCGCGACCTGGAGCGGCTGAGTGCCGCCTGCACTACCGTGCTCGGGCGGGGCGCGTTCGCCGTCCTGGTCGCGGAGGCCGGCCCGGCGGCCCGGTACCGGGCGTTCCTGGCCGCCCTGCGTGGCCGGGTGAAGGTGGTGATCGGAAACCGGGCGGCGGCGTACGCGCCGGTCCGGGATCTGGGTCTGGTCGGGGTGTGGGACGACGGCGACGACCTGCTGGCCGAGCCGCGGGCGCCGTACCCGCACACCCGCGACGTGCTGGCCCTGCGCGCCGCCGCCTTCGGCGCCGGGATGGTGGTGGCCGGCTACGCGCGGACCGCGGAGGCCCAGACCTGGGTGGACCGGGGCTGGCTGGTCGAGCTGGCCGAGGACCGGCCGACCGTGCGGCACACCGCGCCGCGGGTCAAGGTCACCGCCGACTCGGACCGGGCGCTGGAGCGGGACCCGAACGCGCGGGCGGCCCGGCTGCCGCACGAGGTGTTCGAGACCATGCGGGCGGCCCTGCCCCAGGGACCGGTGCTGGTCCAGGTGCCGCGAGCCGGCTACCGGCTGGCCCTGATCTGCGCCGGTTGCCGGGAGCCGGTGCGCTGCCGGTTCTGCTCGGGACCGACCCGGATCGACGATCCGGGCCACTCGTCGCCGGTGTGCACCTGGTGCGGGCGCCGCCAGGTCGACTGGGCCTGCCCGATCTGCGAGTCACGCAGCGTGCGGGCGCCGCAGGTGGGGGCGGAGCGGACGGCCGAGGAGCTGGGCCGGGCCTTTCCGCAGACGGTGGTGCGGACCTCGGTGGGCGGACGAACGCTGGCCGTCGTCCCGGACACCCCGAGCATCGTGGTGGCGACGCCGGGCGCCGAACCGCCGGCCGAGGGCGGCTACGCCGGCGCGGTCCTGCTCGACACCACGACCCTGCTGCTGCGGCCGAACCTGCGGGCGGCAGAGGAGGCCCTGCGGCGCTGGCTGAACGCCGTGGCCCTGGTCCGCAGCGGCGCCGACGGCGGTTCGGTGATTGCGGCGGGGGAGAGCGCCAGCCGGGCCCTGCAGGCCCTGGTCCGCACCGACCCGGCCGGCTTCGCGGTCCGCGAGCTGGCGGACCGGGCCGAGGCCGGGTTCCCGCCGGCGGTCCGGATGGTGCGGGTGGAGGGCGGTGCCGAGGCGCTGGCGGAGTTCGGAGCCCTGGCCCGGCTGCCATCGGAGACCGTCGTGCTCGGCCCCGTGGAGGTGGACGAGCCCCCGTCCGCGGACGAGCCGGTGCACCGGCTCACCCTGCGGGCCCCGCGTACGGCCGGGTCGGCCCTGGTTCGGGCGGTCGCGGAGGTCTCGGCGATCCGCAGCGCGCGGAAGAGCGACGGCGCCCTGCGGGTGGTCGTCGACCCGGTCAACCTGGGCTGAGGGGTTCGGAGCTCCGCCCGCACTACACTCCCCGGGTGCGTGTCCTGTTCGCCGGGACCCCCGAGGTCGCCGTCCCGTCCCTGGACGCCCTGCTGGCGTCCCGCCACGAGGTCGTCGCGGTGTGCACCCGGCCGGACGCCCCGAGCGGGCGGGGCAAGCGGCTGACCGCCAGCCCGGTGGCCGAGCGCGCGGCCGCCGCCGGCCTGGAGATCCTCAAGCCCAACCGGCCGCGGGACCCGGACTTCGTCGCCCGGCTGGCCGAGCTGGCGCCCGACTGCTGTCCGGTGGTGGCCTACGGCGCCCTGCTGCCGCAGTCGGTGCTGGACATCCCGCCGCACAGCTGGGTCAACCTGCACTTCTCGCTGCTGCCGGCCTGGCGGGGAGCGGCTCCGGTGCAGCGGGCGATCCTGGCCGGGGACCAGGTCACCGGGGCGACGACCTTCCGGATCGTCCTGGAGCTGGATGCCGGACCGACCTTCGCCAGCATCACCGAGCCGATCCGGCCGACCGACACGTCGGGCGACCTGCTGGGGCGGCTGGCGGTCCGCGGGGCGGAGCTGCTGGTGCAGACCCTGGATGGCATCGAGGACGGCACCATGACGGCCGTCCCGCAGCCGGAGGGCCCGACCACCTACGCCACCAAGCTCGAGGTCGGCGACGCCCGGATCTCCTGGGATCAGCCCGCCGACGTGGTGGACCGGCTGATCCGCGGCTGTGCGCCCGCGCCCGGCGCGTGGACGACCTTCCGGGGCGAGCGCTTCAAGATCAACTCGGCCCGGGTGGCGGCCAGCCACCTGCCGCCCGGTGCCCTCGAGGTGACCAGGTCCGCAGTTCGGGTGGGTACGGCCACCCGGGCCCTGGAGCTGGGTCAGGTGCAGGCGCAGGGCAAGAAGCCCATGGTCGCCGCCGACTGGGCCCGGGGGGTCAACTTCGACGACCACCCGATGCTCGGTACGTGAAGCGCAGGACTCGACGGTGCCCCGAACTGCCGACCGGGCCCGCCGGCTGGCGTTCGACGCGCTGCGCCGGGTGAGCAGCGATGGCGCGTACGCGAACCTGGTGCTGGCCGAGCTGCTGGACGCCCGTCGGCTACCGGCCCGGGACGCCGCGTTCGCCACCGAGCTGCTCGCCGGGACGTGCCGCGCCCTCGGCACCTACGACCTGGTCGTGGCCGCCGCCGCCGGACGGGCGACCACCACGCTGCAGCCGGCCGTGCTGGACCTGCTCCGGCTGGGCTGCCACCAGCTGCTGGCGACCCGCGTCCCGGCGCACGCCGCCGTCGCGGCCACGGTGGACCTGGCTGCCGCCACCGTCGGGCGCCGGGTCACCGGACTGGTCAACGCTGTGCTCCGCCGGGTCTCCGAGCGGGATCTGGACGGCTGGGTGGACCGGCTCACCGAGGGCCAGGACGAGCGGGACCGGCTGGCCGTTGCCACCGCCCACCCGCGCTGGGTCGTCGACGCTCTCGCCGACCGACTGCCGGAGGACGAGCTGGCCCCGGCGCTGCGGGCCGACAACGAGTACGCGCCGGTGACCCTGGCCGTCCGGCCGGGGCTGGCCGAGGTCCATGAGCTGGTCGCCGGTGGGGCGGAGCCGGGCCGCTACTCGACCTACGCCGCCCGCTGGCCGGGCAACCCGGCGGACCTGCCCGCCGTACGCGAGGGTCGGGCCGGGGTGCAGGACGAGGGATCCCAGCTCGTCGCCGTCGCCCTGACGCGACCCAGCGCACCAGCCGGGCCGTGGCTGGATCTGTGCGCGGGTCCGGGCGGCAAGACCGCCCTGCTGGCCGGGCTGGCCGGCCCCGACGAGCCGCTGGTCGCCGCCGAGGTCGCCTTCCACCGGGCCCTGCTGGTCCGGCAGGCGGTTCGGGCCTACCCGTGGCCACCGGCGGTGGTGGCCGCCGACGGGACCCGGCCGGCCTGGCGATCGGGCGTCTTCGCCCGCGTGCTGGTCGACGCCCCGTGTACCGGTCTGGGGGCGCTCCGCCGTCGCCCGGAGTCCCGGTGGCGACGCCAACCGGCTGACGTGGAGCCGCTGCACCGGCTCCAGCTCGCCCTGCTGGCCGCCGCCATCGACAGCGCCACCCCGGGCGGCGTGGTCGGGTACGTCACCTGCTCGCCACACCGCCGGGAGACGGTCGACGTGGTAGCGGAGACCCTGGCCGGACGCGACGACGTGATCGTCATCCCGGCGGACGGGCTGCTCCCGGGATCGGTCGAGGGCGGCACGACGGGTGACTTCGTGCAGCTGTGGCCGCACCGGCACGGCACGGACGCGATGTTCGCGGCGTACCTGCGCCGGTTGTGATCTCTCGGGGTTGAAGGGGTTGGTCCCCTTGATGGTGACGGCTAGGGCCGCTGGACTTCGTCAGACGCTCCGGATCGACTTGACGAGCCGGTCCCGCTGCTTGGCCTGCCGGGCCAGCAGGCGGCGGGCCGGAGCGGCGGTCGTGGCTCCGCCGCTGGGCGGGAAGCCGGTGATCGCCCCCACCAGGTCCAGCAGGACCTGGGTCGGCTGGCTGGCGTAGATCCGGACGCGGTAGGAGCTACCGGCGGTCCCTGGGCCGATGAATGCATGGTTGGCCACCGCCACGTTCCGCTGGTAGCGGAGCGTGGGACGGTTCGGCCGGGTCCCCGGGGTGTAGACCTCCAGGAAACCCCCGGCGGTGGACTCGAAGGCCGTGAGGTTGAGGAAGACGCCGACCAGGGCGACGTCCTCGGTGGCGGCGATCGCGACATCGACGTAGGCGCCCGCCTTGAGCCGTCCGGCGGAGTCGAATGGCGCCCTGCTGGAGCCGACCACCGATGCCCGGCCGCTCGCGGAGCGGGTGTCCAGGAGCCGCGCGGCGGGGATCGGGTACGCGTTGGTCAGGTCCACCCCGGTGGCCAGGAACGTGGTGACGGCGCCGTCGCCGTAGTCGACGCCAATGTTGGGACCGGCCTTGGTGTTGGCGATCTCACCTACGTCCAGTGGTCCGTCGTAGTCCTGCGCGGGAGCCAGCAGAGCCAGTTGCGGCCCGCCCGCATTCTGCAGGGCGAGGGCCGGGTCCGGGCCACCTCCGGGGTTGTCGATCCGCAGCGTCGTCGCCGTCGTCGAGTCGTTGACCTGACCCAGCACCACGTTGCCGCCGTCGGCCGCATCGGCCCTGGTGGGGGCGAGGGCCGCACCGATGGCCGTGACGCCGGCCGCACCGGCCAGCACGGCACCGCCCCGGATCAGGAAGCGGCGGTCCAGCGGACGGTCGAGCGGAGCTTCTGTGCTCAAGAGAGATCTCCCATAAGTCGGGGGGGCAGAGGGCGGGATGACTCTAGCGGCTGACCTCCGGACCGGGCGGGAGGCGCACAAGATTGCGTCGGACCCTGCCGGCGTCGGCCATTACAGTCATCCCGTGGCCCCGCGCATCATGCCCAGCCTGCTGTCCGCCGACTTCGCCAACCTGCAGACGGCCATCGAGTCGGTGCCCGGCGCCGACGGGGTGCACGTGGACGTGATGGACAACCACTTCGTTCCGAACCTCACCCTCGGTCTCCCGGTGGTGGAGGCGATGCGGAAGGTCACGGCCGCGATGCTGGACATCCACCTGATGATCGAGCAGCCCGACCGCTGGGCCCCGGCGTACGCCGAGGCGGGCGCGGAGTCGGTCACCTTCCACGTCGAGGCCGCCGCGGCTCCGGTCCGGCTGGCCCGCGAGCTGCGACACCGGGGAGCCAGGGCGGCCATGGCCCTCCGGCCGGCCACGCCGATCGAGCCCTACGCCGATCTGCTGCCCGAGCTGGACATGGTGCTGATCATGACCGTCGAGCCCGGCTTCGGCGGCCAGAAGTTCCTCGACCTCTGCCTGCCCAAGATCGCCCGGACCCGCGCCCTGCTGGACAAGGTGGGCGGCGACATCTGGTTGGAGATCGACGGTGGCGTCTCGGCCGCCACCATCGAGCGCTGCGCCGAGGCCGGCGTGGACACGTTCGTGGCCGGCTCCTCGGTTTTCGGCGCCGAGGACCCTGACGCTGCGGTGCGGCAGCTGCGCGACCTGGCCGCCGCAAGAAGGTCCGACTGACCCGGAATTTCTGCACCGAGCCGGTGCTTGTACCTGGTGCCGTCCGGTGCAGGACCCCCGGGCCTCACCCCTTCGCCGCCACGAGCGGCCACTCGCCGAGAGGCGTCTGCCGGACGGCTCTTCTTCGCCTCAGGCGCTGGACCGGAGTCCAGCGCCTGAGGCATTGTGGAGCCATGGCCACCCGACGCCCAGCCCGGCCGCAGTTCGTCATCCCCGCCCTGATCAGCCACGTCGTCATGACCGCCGTGGTCTGGCGGGACATCGGGCGCCGAGATCCGACCGAGCTGCGGGGCAGCAAGACGATCTGGCGCGTGCTCACGGCGATGAACACCGGCAACCACGTCCTCTACTGGCTGGTGGGTCGCCGGCCTCGCCCGAGGGTCTAGGTCGTACCCCGCCGCAGGTAGCGCTCGAACTCGGCGGCGATCGCCTCGCCGCTCGCCTCGGGCAGCTCCGTCGCGTCCTGCTGCTGCTCCAGGCTGGCGACGTACTCGGCCACCTCGGCGTCCTCCGCGGCGAGCTCGTCCACCCCGCGCTCCCAGGCCCGGGCCAGCTCCGGCAGCTCGCCCCGGTCGAGGTCGACGCCGAGCAGCTCCTCGAGTGCGGTCAACAGGGCGAGGGTCGCCTTGGGGCAGGACGGGTGGGACACGTAGTGCGGGATCGCCGACCACAGCATCAGCACCTGCATGCCGGCCCGGGTCAAGGTGTCGGACAGCACGCCGACGATCCCGGTCGGACCCTCGTACGTCGACGGGGCCAGGCCGAGCTTGGTCATCAGCTGGCTGTCGCCGGTCGAGGTGGACACCGGAATCGGTCGGGTGTGCGGAGTGTCGGCGAGCAGCGAGCCGAGCAGGTGCACCCGCTTCACGTTCGCCGAGCTCAGCGCCGAGGCCAGCAGCGTGGCGAACTGCCGCCAACGCAGGTTCGGCTCCAGGCCCAGGACCAGAACCAGGTCGCGGCCGTCCGGCAGCGAGGAGATCTTCAGCTCCGTGGTCGGCCAGCTGATGTCTCGCTGTCCGTCGGGCCCGAGGTGCACCCGCGGCCGGTTGACCTGGAAGTCGTAGAAGTCGTCCGGGTCCAGCGCGAAGACCGGCTCGGCGCCGTACGCCTCCTCCAGGTGCTCCACCGTCCCGGTCGCGGCACTGCCTGCGTCGTTCCAGCCGCCGAAGGCCGCGACGACCACGGGGTCGACAAGGTTGCGCAGGTCGCGCACGCTACGCGGCTCGCCATCAGGCATGCGGTTCATCGTAGTCGGCGTTGCCGACGGCCGATGCGTTGTGAGCCTGTCGAGGGGTCTTCGACGAGCTCGGACCGCATCGGCCTCACATGCTGGTAATCGCCATCGGGTGTCCCCGTGCGGCACTATCCTCGGCGGGTGTCGAATGACCTTCGAACGGTCCTTTCGCAGCGCGTGGTGATC
>DATHBQ010000203.1:0-1932 GCA_035296105.1 Propionibacteriaceae bacterium
CGCTCACCTCAACAGTCTGCCAAGGCGCCGGTGGCCAGGAGCCCGGTCCACGATGTGGAATACCGGTCTCGTCCTCGGGCGCCCGATAGTCTTGCGTCCTAGTATTTCTGCCCATGTACGAGATGTATCCGGAGGTGTGGACGGTCCCCGAGGACCGTCGCCCGCAGACCCCGGGGCTGCGGCCCCGGCGGCGCGCCCGCAAGGAGCATTCCGTCGTACCCGCGATTCTCGCCACCGGCCCCAGCAAGGCCGGGGAGCCGAACCCATCCCGCTGAACCACCCGGCGGCTGCTGGACGCCGGTGACCGGCTGGACGCCCAGTGGTGCGTACGCGGCTAGACGCTCGCCGCGATGGCATCGCCGATCTCGCTGGTCGACCGCCGCCCACCGGCCGTACGCCCGGCCAGGTCGGCGACGACCGCCTTCTCGACCCGCCCCGCCTCCTCCGAAAGCCCGAGATGATCAAGCAGCAGCCCGACCGACAGGATCGCCGCCGTGGGGTCGGCCACCCCGCGGCCGGCGATGTCCGGAGCCGAGCCGTGCACCGGCTCGAACATCGACGGGTGGGTCCGGGCCGGGTTCACGTTGCCGCTGGCCGCCAGCCCGATGCCGCCGGTGACGGCCGCCGCCAGGTCGGTGAGGATGTCGCCGAACAGGTTGTCGGTGACGATCACGTCGAACCGCGCCGGGTCTGTGGCCAGGAAGATCGTCGCCGCGTCCACGTGCAGGTAGTCGGTGGTCACGCCGGGGTACTCGGCGGCGATCGCGGTGAACTGGCGGTTCCACAATCCTCCCGCGTGCACCAGCACGTTGTGCTTGTGCACCAGGGTCAGCTGGTTGCGACGTCGGGTGGCGCGCTCGAACGCGTCCCGGACCACCCGCTCCACTCCGTACGCGGTGTTCACGCTCACCTCGGTGGCGATCTCGGCCGGCGTGCCGGTACGGACCACGCCACCGTTGCCGCAGTACAGGCCCTCGGTGCCCTCGCGGACCACGACGAAATCCACCTCCCGACCCTCGACCACCGAGTCGGCCAGCGGAGTGCTCACGCCGGGGAAGAGCCGGCTGGGCCGCAGGTTGACGTAGTGGTCGAAGGCGAACCGCAGCTTGAGCAGCAGGCCCCGCTCCAGCAGCCCGCTCGGCACCGCGGTGTCGCCCGGAGCGGCACCCACGGCGCCGAACAGGATGGCGTCGGCGGCGTCCAGCTCCGCGAGCACCGAGTCGGGGAGCACTTCACCGGTGCGCAGGTAGCGCTCCGCCCCGAGGTCGTAGGAGGTCAGCGCGAAGACGCCCGGACCGGCCACCGCATCGAGCACCTTGAGCGCCTCGGCGATCACCTCCGGACCGATCCCGTCGCCGCCGATCACGGCCAGGTCGAAACTCGGGGCGTCGGTGCCAGGATGGATCGGAGCAGGACGGGTCACCTCGGTCACCGGCGCATCGTATCCGTCGCGGTCGTCGTGGCCCGCTCGGTCTCAATCAACTCATCGTCCCTAGTGAGAGCAGCATCGTGAGCCTGTCGTTCGAGGTCCGTCCCCATCCCAGCCCGCGCACCGACGCCGAGCGGCAGGCGATCCTGGCCGCCCCCGGCTTCGGGATGCACTTCACCGACCACATGGCGGTCGCCACCTGGACCGCCGCCGACGGCTGGCACGACTCGGCGATCGTCCCGTACGGGCCGTTCTCGCTCGACCCGGCGACGGCGGTGCTGCACTACGCGCAGGAGGTCTTCGAGGGTCTCAAGGCCTACCGGCACGCCGACGGCAGTGTCTGGCTGTTCCGGCCGGACCAGAACGCCGCCCGGATGGTCCGCTCGGCGGCCCGGCTGGCGCTGCCGGAGCTGCCGGAGGCGGACTTCCTGGCCAGCCTGGACGCTCTGATCGCCGCGGACGCCGCCTGGGTCCCCGACGCGGCCGAGCAGAGCCTGTACCTG
>DATHBQ010000204.1:0-2709 GCA_035296105.1 Propionibacteriaceae bacterium
GCCCGGCATACTGCCAACGCTCGGGGTGAAAGGTGACCCCTTCTCCATGAGCACGCTTTCCCGCCGGGCCCTCCGCCTGGCGCTCACCCTGGTGCTGGCCGTGCCGGTGCTGCTGATCGGTACGGACCGGGCCGGTGCGGACGATCCCTCGTTCGGAGACACCGGAGGGCAGGTCCGGGGGATCCAGAACAAGCTGATCTCCGCCGGGTACCTACGCGCCCAGTACAACAGCGGCACCTTCGGCTCGCTGACCCGGGACGCGCTGAACCGCCTGCAGCGCGACTACGGGCTCGCCCCCACCGGGCGCTACGGTCCGCGTACCCGGGTGGTGCTCAGCCGGGCGATCGACGACGCCACCGGGCCGCGCACCTGGTACCACAAGGAGGTCATCGGCCGCTCCGCGGAGGGCCGGGCGATCACTGCGTACCGGGCCGGCGAGAAGGGCAAGCCGGTGGTCATGGTGGTGGCCACGATGCACGGCGAGGAGAACTTCGGGCAGTACGTCGCCAAGGGCCTGCTGGAGGGACGCAAGATCCGTGGGGTCGACCTGTGGGTGGTGCCGGTGCTCAACCCCGACGGGCTGGCCCGGGACCGGCGCTGGATCAGCGGCAGCGTGGACCTGAACCGAAACTTCCCGCACCGCTGGATCTCCAGGGCCAACTCCGGGCCGTCCGCCGCGTCCGGCAAGGAGACCCGGGTGGTCATGACGTTCCTCGACCGGATCAAGCCGAAGTACCTGGTCTCCTGGCACCAGCCGCTGGCGGGGGTCGACTCGTACGCGGTGAAGGACCGGAACCTCATGCACCGGCTGTCCCAGGGCCTCGACCTGCCGATCCGGTACCTGAACTGCCGCGGCTCGTGCCACGGCACCATGACCGGCTGGTACAACTCCCGGCATCCGGGCGCGGCGATCACCGTGGAGTACGGCTCCAGCGCGCGCTCGCTGCGCACCATGAAGACCCGCGACGCCAATGCCGTGCTGGCGGCCATCGGCGGCCGCCGGGCCTAGGTGTGATGTCCGGGGTCCAGCCGACCCGGACAATGGGGCCGTGCGACGGGAGGCCTCGGTCCTGCATCTGGACCTCGACGCCTTCTTCGCCTCGGTCGAGCAGCGGGACAAGCCGTCGTTACGCGGCAAGCCGGTCGTGGTCGGCGGGATCGGCCAGCGGGGTGTGGTCGCGACGGCGTCTTACGAGGCGCGGGTCTTCGGGGTGCGGTCGGCGATGCCGGCGCACGAGGCCCGCCGGCGCTGCCCGCACGCGGCGTTCCTGGCCGGGCGCTTCGCCGCCTACCACGCCGCCAGCGCCCAGGTGATGGGACTGTTGCGGGACCTCTCGCCCCTGGTCGAGCCGCTGAGCCTGGACGAGGCGTTCGTCGACCTGCGGGCCGCCCACCGGCCGCTGGAGTTCGACCGGAACGCGATCACGGCCCGGGTGACCGAGCTCAAGGCGGCCGTGGCGGCGGCAACCGGTGGGCTGACCGCCTCGGTGGGCGTGGCGAGCTCGAAGTTCATGGCCAAGGTGGCCACCGAGCTGGCCAAGCCGGACGGACTCCACATCGTCGAGCCCGGCACCGAGGTGGCGCTGCTCGCCCCGATGCGGGTCGGGGTGATTCCCGGCGTCGGGCCGGTCACCGCGGCCAAGCTGGAGCGGATCGGCATCCGCACCGTGGCCGAGCTGCAGGCCTATGCCACCGACGAGCTGGCGCAGATCGTCGGCCGGGCCCAGGCCCAGGCGTTGGTCGAGCTGGCCCACGCCCGGGACGACCGGCCGGTCGAGCCGGAGCGCGAGACCAAGTCGATCTCGGCGGAGGACACCTTCGAGACCGACGTCACCGACAGCGAGGAGCAGCGCGCGGTGCTGCACCGGCAGGCCCGTCAGGTGGCGGCGCGGCTGAGTGCCGCCGGCCTGTTCGGGCGGACGGTGTCGATCAAGGTCCGGCTGCCGGACTTCGCCACGTTCACCCGCTCCCGCACGCTGGGCAGCGCCACCGACGCGGCGGAGACCATCGGCTCGGTGGCGGTCAGCCTGCTCGGCGCGGTCAACGTCGCCGGCGGCGTACGCCTGCTCGGCGTCGGGGTGGCCGGGCTGACCGACCTGCGGCAGGCGGAGCTGTTCACCGACGAGGCAGACAGCGAGGCGGTCGACGCGATGGAGCACGAGGCAGCGCCCCCACCCGCGTCCGCGGCCCCGGACTGGCGGCCGGGACTGGACGTCGAGCACGATGAGCACGGCCGCGGCTGGGTCTGGGGTGCTGGGCTGGGCCGGGTCACCGTCCGCTTCGAGACCCGCGACACGCCGCCCGGACCGGTGCGCACCTTCGCGGCCGGTGATCCGGCCCTCCACCGGGTCGACCCGCTGTAACTGCGCCCTCGTGGCCCACCGGCGGCGCGGTTGGTGAGCGACTGCTGCGCAGTTACGCCGTGATCCGCTGGCGCGAGGCGGCCTCGACCAGCCCCAGGAACAGCCCGTGGTCGTCGCCGCTCTCGGGATGCCACTGCACGCCGAGCCAGAACGGTCGCTCCGGGTCCTCCATGGCCTCGATGGTCCCGTCGGCGGCCTTGGCGGTCGGTTTGAAGCCCGGGTGGGTGACCACCGCCTGATGGTGGTGGCAGCTGACCTGCAGGTTGTCCCCCACCAGCTGGCGGACCAGCGAGCCCTGCGTCGTCCGGATCGCCGTCCACCCGTACGAGCTGGAGTCGGGGGCGTG
>DATHBQ010000205.1:0-7960 GCA_035296105.1 Propionibacteriaceae bacterium
GGGGATCGGGGCCGAGTTCGCGCGGCAGCTCGCCGGCCGCGGGGACGACCTCGTCCTGGTCGCCCGCAACCCCGACCGGCTGTCCGAGTACGCGACCGAGCTCAAGGACCGCTACGGCGTGGCCGTCGAGACACTGGTGGCCGACCTCGGCGTACGCGAGGAGGTGCAGCAGGTCGCCGCCCGGCTGGGTAGCACCGAGCAGCCGATCGACCTCCTGGTGAACAACGCCGGGTTCGGCATTCCCGGCCCACTGGCGACCGACGACACCAGCGGGCAGGAGTACGGCATCGACGTGATGATCACGGCGGTGCTGATCCTGGCCGGCGCGGCCGGCAAGGCCATGAAGGCCCGCGGGCACGGGCAGATCATCAATGTCTCCAGCACCGCCGGCTTCGTCAGCATGGGTGTCTACTCGGCGATCAAGTCCTGGGTCACCACCTACTCCGAGGCGCTGTCCGGCGAGCTGGCGAAGCACGGCGTCACCGTCACCGCCCTGTGTCCCGGTTACGTCCGGACCGAGTTCCACCAGCGGGCGTCGATCCGCACCGGATCGCTACCCGGGCTGGCCTGGATCGGCCTGGAGCGGCTGGTCACGGAGGCTCTGGCCGACGTGGCCGAGGGCAAGGTGATCTCGATCCCCAGCCGCCGCTACAAGGTCGCCATGTTCGCAGCCCGCCACTTTCCCCGCTCCGCGGTCCGCACGGTGTCACGCTGGTTGGTCTCCAGCCGGCACTGAGCCCCAGTCGGCTACGCGGAACCTGGATGGCCTGGCGGGAGCCAAGCCTGCCTTCGATGCGTCTTGAGCCTTTCGAAGGACCACCTCTCGGCCCTTCGAGAGGCTCAGGGCACATCACCTTTGGCCTTCGAGCGCACGGCGTGTTCCTCGGAAGACTCCGGCGATCGACCGAATCCTTTGTAGAAACCGACAAATGGTGTCGAGAAGGTGAACCGTTAGGCTGAGACCGTGGTGAACCGAAGCCGCTACACCTCGCCGCTGCACGCCGGCGCGCGGTTCGTGGCGCAGCGTGGGCTGCTCAAGCCACTGGTCTGGCGGCTGGTCGACGTCACCGTACTGGGTCGGGAGCACCTCGAAGGGCTGTCCCGGCCCTTCGTTCTTGTGTCCAACCACGCCAGCCATCTCGATGCTCCGCTGATCTTCGGCGCGCTGCCGCGCAGACTTGCCCGCTACGTCGCCGCGAACGCCGCGGCCGACTACTTCTTCGACGTCTGGTGGCGCAAGCCCCTGGCCTCCCTGTTCTTCAACGCCTTTCCGGTCGACCGGACCGGCCTGCGCGGCCGGCGGAGCGTGGCCACGGACCTGCTCGACGCCGGCGTCCCGCTGCTGCTGTTCCCCGAGGGTGGGCGCTCGAAGAACGGCGAGATGGGGAACTTCAAGCCCGGTGCCGCGGCGCTGTGCATCAGCCGGGACGTGCCGGCCGTGCCGACGGCGATCGTCGGCGCGTCGGAGGCGATGCCGTATGGGCGGAGCTGGCCGCAGAAGGGCCGGATGCCGGTCCACGTCACCTTCGGCGAGCCGATGTGGGCCGAGGACGGGGAGACGGCCGTCCAGTTCTCCGAGCGGATGGCCAAGGAGGTTCGCGGCCTCGTGGACTACACCATGACGTACCGCGCCGAGCGCAGCTGACCTGCGCGGCCCGCGCCGGCGTACGCACGAAGGATAGGGAGAAGCAAGCAGATGCCCGACGTGAAGCACATGAAGTGGTGGGGCTGGGGTGTGGAGGGCGTCGCCTTCCACCACGAGGACAAGCCGGGCTTCCGGCCGTTCGTGATCGAGGCCGTCGACCTCGACGTCGCGGTCGAGCCCACCGCCCGGCCGCTGGAGGAGCTCGACGTGCCGCGGCCGCTGATCCCGGCCGAGCTCGTCGCCGAGCTGCGGGATGCGGTGGGACCGGACAACCTGGTCACCGGCGACGACGACCGGATCGTGCACACCTACGGCAAGAGCGTGCGTGACCTGCTCCGGCTGCGGGCCGGTGACATCCCCCGGGTGCCGGACGTGGTGGTCTACCCCGGCAGCGAGGAGGAGGTCCAGCTGGTCGTCGACCGGGCGGTCGCGGCCAACGCGGTGCTCATCCCGTTCGGCGGCGGCAGCAACATCTCCGGCAGCCTGCATGCCCCGCCGGAGGAGACCCGGCCGGTGATCTCGGTCGACATGGGCCGGATGAACCGGGTCCTGTCCATCGACGCGGAGTCCGGGCTGGCCCGGATCGAGGCCGGCGCGCTCGGTCCGGACCTCGAGGAGCAGCTCAAGGCGCAGGGCTGGACCCTCGGCCATTTCCCGGACAGCTTCACCCACAGCACGCTGGGCGGCTGGGTGGCGACCCGCTCCTCGGGCATGCAGTCGGACAAGTACGGCGACATCAGCCAGATCACCCGGGGCGTACGGGTGGTCCAGCCGGGCAAGGTGCTGGTGCTCCGGCCGCTGCCCAGCACCTCGACCGGCCCCAGCGTCCGGGAGATGGTCCTCGGATCGGAGGGTCGGCTCGGCATCATCACCGAGGTCACCGTGCAGGTGCACCGGATCCCCGAGAACCGGCTGATCCTCGGCTACCTCTTCCCCTCCTGGGACGCCGGGCTGGCCGCGATGCAGGAGATCTCCACCAGCGACGCGCACCCGAGCGTGACCAGGGTGTCCGACGGCCGGGAGACCCGCTTCTCCTTCGCCACCCGCAAGAAGTCAGGTGGCATATCGGTCAGCTCACTGGTCAGCAAGGGCCTGATGAAGGTGCTGGAACGCCGCGGCTGGCAGCTCGACCAGTCCTGCCTGTCCTTCATCGGCCACGAGGGCGGCAAGGACCACGTCAACCGGCAGAAGGCGATCGTCAAGGACATCGTCGGCAGGCACGGCGGCATCGTGCTGGGCAAGGGCCCCGGCGTGATCTATGACCAGAAGAAGTTCGACACCCCCTACATCCGGGACTTCCTGCTCGACCGCGGGGCGATCGGCGACGTCTCCGAAACCGCCGCGCCCTGGTCGAAGCTCAAGCCGCTCTACGACAACGTGATGGCCGCGGCCAACGGGGCCTTCGCGGAGCTGGGCGTGGTCGGCTGGATCATGTGCCACCTGTCCCACTCCTACCACTCCGGCGCCTGCCTGTACTTCACCTTCGCGTTCAAGCACGACGGCGAGGACCCGCTGGCCCAGTACGACAAGGTGAAGTCGGCGATCCAGCAGGCGTTCGTGGACTCCGACGGGACCCTGTCGCACCACCATGCGGTGGGCACCGAGCATGCTCCGTGGCTCGAGCAGGACATCTCCGCGCCCGGCGTACACATGATCGACGGGCTGTTCGCCGCCACCGATCCCGGCGGCAACTTCAACCCGGGCAAGATTGTCGTCAAGTAGGCGGCGGCCCTCAGCGGCAATCCCGGTGCCGCGCGGCCTGAACGGGTAAGTTGGAAGGCGGGGCAGGGCTCGGACGCCCGGGGTAGGCCTTTACGCATCCGGCTTCCCGTGTTCCCCGCGCGGGTTGTCCATCCCCTGTGCGGTGCCTATCCCGGGTCACCCTGTGAGCCCGAGCGCGGAAGCCTACTCTCTGGACGCCAGGAGGTCGGCGATCCGGGAACCGGTGTCGCTGATCACGGTCTCGGTGCTACCGACGCTGAGCACGGCGACGGCAACCCCTCGTTCGGGGACGCGGACCGATTTCGTCAGCCAGGGGTCCCAGGTGCCGCCGTGGCTGATCCGACGACCGGTGGGTGTCTCGGTGATGCCCACGCCCCATCCATAGCCCAGAGGCGATCCGTCGTCCAGCCGGCCCGTCGTCTCGAGCTGACCGACGGCAGCCGGGTCGAGGCCCTCGTTCATGGCCGTCAGCCAGCGGATCTGGTCGGCGGTCGAGGTCCACAGCCCGCCGTCGCCGATCGTGCCGGGGATCTCGGGGGCATCGGCGAGGCGGATCGGCTCACCGCCCAGCCGGGTGGCGGTCAACCGCAGCGGGGCGAAGAGTGTGGTGGCCGCCAGGGTGTCGATGGGCTGGCCCGAGATCCGCGCGACGACCTCGCCCAGGAGGACGTAGCCGGTGTTGTTGTAGACGAACCGCGTGCCGGGGGCGATGTGCGGTGGCGGGCTCAATCGGCGCAGGCGGTCGATGACGTCGGCGTTGCTCTGCGGTCTCTCCGGCAGCGGTCGGGTGACGTCCGGCAGGTCGGAGGTGTGGTGGAGGAGATGGTCCAGGCGGAGCTGCGCCAACCAGTCGGGAAGCTCGGGCAGCCACCGTCGGAGACGGTCGGCCGGAGATGCCACGCCGGCCTGTACGGCTCGGGCCAGCAGGAACCCGACCACCTGCTTGGTCAGCGAGGCGCCGTAGAAGACGGTGTCCGGATCGACGGCCCGGCCGGCCACCGCTCCACGGCAGGCGAAGCCGGTCGTCGCCCCCGTGGTCGCGCCGATCGCGATCCCGTCGGCCGCGATGTCGTCCAGGGTCGCGTCCAGCAGCGCCGACAGGGCGGCGGTGTTCAACTGCCGCGGTAGGTCGAGTACGCGTACGGGCTGAGCAGCAGGGGCACGTGGTAGTGGGCGTCCGGGTCGTCGATCACGAATGGGATCACCACCTCGGGATAGAACGTCGGCTGGTTCCGGTCGGTGAAGTAGGGACCGACGGCGAAGGTGACCCGGTAGACGCCGGCCTCCAGGTCCTCCGGCCCGAAGTCGCTGATCCGGCCGTCGGCGTCGGTGCGGCCGCTGGTGACCTCCTGCCAGCTCGTCCCAACCTGCCGCTCCAGCGTGGCTCCGATGCCGGCCGCCGGCCGCCCGGAGGTGGCGTCCAGCACGTGGGTGGTGACCCGGCTGCGCGGCCCGCTCATCTCTCCTCCACCGTGCCGAACACCTGCCGGATCCGGCGCAGGGCGATGTCCCGCAGCTCGCTGGCCACCACCTTGACCTCCTCCTCCGGCGGCAGCAGCAGGCGACGCTCCAGCTCGGTGAGGATCTCCGGCCGGCTGCGGCCGGCGGCACGGATCAGGAAGATCCGGCCGAACCGCTCCTCGTACGCCCGGTTGCCCTCGGCCAGCCGGGCGGCCAGGTCCGAGTCGTCGGACGCGCTGGCGGCCTGCTCCCCGGCCGAGAAGGACGAGCTCGCGCCCGACCCGGCGTGCCGCTCGCCGATCCGCGGGTGGTCGGACAGCGCCTGGTCCACTTCGTCAGCGGTCAGCGGTGTCGCGGCCAGCCCGGCCGCGTCGACCAGCTCGTCGAGGCTGGCGTACGGCCCCCCACGGGCCACGTCGTCGACCCAGCGCGGCACATTGAGGCAGGCGGGCAGGCCCTCGCGCAGCTCACGCTCGGAGACCTCGAAGGTGGCGGCGGTCACCGGCTCAGCGTATTGCGCCCTGAGCTTGTCCGCGGGTGCCCACCGGACGGTTCGGCCGGCTCCGCGCCCATTGCCGGGCACCCAACATGTCAGCGGGCTAAGATTCCTCCCCGTGGCAGTCACGGTGCGGACCATCAGTACGTCCGAGCACCTGGCGTACATCGAGAGCCAACCCAGCGTCAGCTTCCTGCAGACCCCGGCCTGGGGTCAGGTCAAGCGGGAGTGGCGAAGCGAGTCGATCGGCTGGTTCGACGCCGACGACAAGATCATCGGGGCCGGGCTGGTGCTCTACCGACAGCTGCCCAAGATCAAGAAGTACCTCGCCTACCTGCCCGAGGGCCCCTCGATCGACTGGCACGCCGACGACCTTGGCGCCCTGCTCGAACCGCTGGCCCACCACGCGCGCAAGGCCGGTGCGTTCGGCGTACGCCTCGGGGCGCCGGTCGTGGTCCGCCGGTGGGGAGCCGACACGATCAAGGCCGCGATCGCCGACCCGCAGATCGCCCGGCTCAGCGACGCGATGCCCGACCAGGTCGACCACGGCGCGGCCCGGGCCCGGGACCACCTGATCGAGCTCGGCTGGCATCCGCCGGACAGCGACGAGGGGTTCGCGGCGGGGCAGCCGCGGTTCGTGTTCCAGCTGCCGATCGCCGGGAGGACCGAGGACCAGCTGCTGGCCGGGATGAACCAGCTGTGGCGGCGCAACATCAAGAAGGCGGCCAAGCTCGGCGTCGTGGTCAGCCAGGGGACCGCTGAGGACCTCGAGCAGTTCCATCCGCTCTACGTGGAGACGGCCGAGCGGGACCACTTCACCCCGCGGCCGCCGAGCTACTTCACCACCATGTTCACCGCGCTGCGGGCCGAGGATCCGGACCGCATCCGGCTCTACCTGGCCCACCACGAGGGCGACCTGGTCGCCGCAACGACCTGGGTCCGCGTCGGCACCCACGCCTGGTACTCCTACGGCGCGAGCTCGACAGCCAAGCGCGACGTACGCGGGTCGAACGCCATCCAGTGGCGGATGATCACTGACGCGCTGGCCGCCGGAGCCACCGTTTATGACTTGCGGGGGATCACCGAAGGGCTCGACCCCGACGACCCGCACCTGGGACTGATCCAGTTCAAAGTGGGTACCGGGGGCGAGGCGGTGGAATACCTCGGCGAGTGGGACCTGCCACTCAACCCCCTGCTGTACAAAGCGTTCGACCTCTACATGAAACATCGGTGACCTGATGGGTGAAGTGCGACTCCGACTCGACGCGGAGCGCTGGCGGGAGCACCTTGGGGTGGTGGCTCGGGCGACGCCCGGGCTGGTGCCGGTGATCAAGGGCAACGGCTACGGCTTCGGTCGTTCCCGGCTGGCCGAGGAGTCTTCGCGGCTCGGCGCCGACACCGTGGCGGTCGGCGTGGCGAAGGAGGTCGGACGGGTCCGGCGGTTCTTCGACGGCGAAGTGGTGATCATGCAACCGTGGGACGCCGCGGACCTGACCGCCCAGGCCTACCTGAGCGATCCGCGAGTGATCACCACCGTCTCCCGGCTGGCCGACCTGGAGACCATCTCCGACTCCGACCTGGAGCCGCGGGTGCTGGTCGAGGTGCAGACCTCGATGCGCCGCCACGGCATCCGGCTGGACCACCTGAGCGCGGTGACACCGCTGCTGGAGCGGGTGCGCTTCGAGGGGTGGAGCATCCACCTGCCGCTACGGGTCGAGGGCCGGTACGCCGAGGCGGAGGCCCTGACCCGGGCGGCCGTCGCGGTGATCCCTGGGACGCTGTGGCTGTCGCACCTGTCGCCCGAGGAGGCCAGCCAGCTGGCCGCGGGGGCGGGGTCCGAGCCGGTGGCAGTCCGGCTGCGGGTCGGGACGAGGCTCTGGCTGGGTGACGAGACGCACCGGCAGACGGTGGCCACGGTGCTCGATGTGCATCCCGTCCGCCGGGGCGACCGGGCCGGCTACCGCGGGCGGCTGGTGCCGGCCGACGGCTGGATCGTGGTGGTCGCCGGCGGCACCGCGCACGGCATCGGCCTGGAGGCCCCGACCTCGGCGGTGACCATGCGGCAGCGGGCGGTCTCGGTGGCGACGGGGTCCTTGGAGGCCGCAGGTCTGGCCCTCAGCCCGTACACGATCAACGGCAAGAAGCGCTGGTTCCTGGAGCCGCCGCACATGCAGTCCAGCCAGCTGTTCCTGCCGCGCAAGGAGACGCCGCCGGCCATCGGTGACGAGGTGCCGGTCGAGCTGCGGCTGACCACCGCGAACGTGGACGCAGTGGCCTGGGACCTCTGAGACCCTCGTCGGCGCTGCCCCACGTCAGGGGCGGGGCAGGTGCAGCTTGAACCCGACGTGGGTCGGCTCGAAGCCCAGGCGTCGATAGAAGCGGTGCGCGTCCGTGCGTTGTGCGTTGGTGGTGAGCTGCACGAGGTGGCAGCCGCTTTCCCGCGCCCGCTCGATCGCGTACCGCATCATCGCCGCACCGATGCCGCCCGAGCGCCGCTCGCGGTCGACCCGGACACCCTCGATCTGCAGCCGCGTGCCGCCGCGATGACTCAGGTACCGGATGGTGGTCAGCTGCATGCAGCCGACCACGCGGCCGTCCGTGACTGCCACCACCAGCTCGTGGTGTGGATCGGCGTC
>DATHBQ010000206.1:0-6486 GCA_035296105.1 Propionibacteriaceae bacterium
TGGTGATCGCGGTGGTCAGGCTGAGGCTCTCGGGGATCCAGCGGCCTGAGGCGGCGATCCGCTCCGCCCGCTCGAGGGCGGCGGGAGAGAGCAGGGCCAGCCACAGCCCGCCGTCCGAGCCGAAGCTCTTCTGCGGGGCGAAGTAGTACGCGTCGGTGGCCGCGACGTCCAGCGCGGTGCCGCCGGCCGCGGAGGTGCCGTCGATCAGGACCAGCGCACCCTCGTCGGCCCCGGCGATCCTTGCGACCGGGGCCAGCGCACCGGTGGAGGTCTCGTTGTGGGCCCAGGCGTACGCGTCGGCGCCGGGGACCGCCTCGGGCAGGACCACTGACCCGGGCTCGGCCTTGACCACGCTCGGCGCCTCCAGATGGGGCGCGGCCGCGGCGGCGGCGAACTTGGCCGAGAACTCGCCGAAGGTGGCGTGGGCGCTGCGCCGCTCGACCAGGCTGAACACGGCCAGGTCCCAGAACAGGGTCGAGCCGCCGTTGCCCAGCACCACCTCGTACCCGTCGGGCAGCCGGAACAGCTCGCTGAGACCCTCTCGGATCGCGCCGACCAGGTTCTTGACCGGCGCCTGCCGGTGCGACGTGCCGAGCAGCGTACTGCCGGTCGCGGTGAGGGCGGTCACCGCGTCTGGGCGGACCTTGGCCGGGCCGCAGCCGAAGCGGCCGTCGCCGGGAAGCAGCTCGCGGGGGATGGTCAGCGTGGTCACGAGGGCCGATTGTGCCACGCTTGCCCGCGTGCACGATCTCGCGACCGAACGGGTCGACTACACCGCACCACACCTGCTGGAGGCCGATGTTCCCGCAGGTCCGCTGCCGCTGTTCGAGGCCTGGCTGGCCGACGCCCTGAGGGCCCGCGACGAGGGGCGGCTGGCTGAGCCGAACGCCATGGTGGTGGCCACCAGCGTCGCCGACCGGCCGCACGCGCGGACCGTGCTGTTGAAGAGCGTGTCGGCCGACGGCTTCACCTTCTTCACCAACTACACCTCGCATAAGGGCACCGAGATCGCGGCCAACGCGGCCGTCGCCCTGCACTTCGGCTGGTACGCCCTGCAGCGGCAGGTGCGGGTGGAGGGAACCGCCGCGCCGGTCAGCCGGGCGGAGTCGGAGGACTACTTCCGCACCCGGCCGCGCGGGTCCCAGCTCGGCGCCTGGGCGTCGGCCCAGTCCCGCCCGGTCGCCTCGGCGGCGGAGCTGGAGGCGGCGTATGCGACGGTGGAGCAGCGGTTCGCCGGCCAGGACGTGCCGTGCCCCGACTTCTGGGGAGGCTTCCGGGTCAGCCCGGAGACGGTGGAGTTCTGGCAGGGCCGGCCCAGCCGGATGCACGACCGGCTGCTCTACACCCGCGACGGGGCCGGCTGGACCCTCCGCCGCCTCGCTCCCTAGGCTCAGCCGCCACTGGGGAAGCCGCGCCGCCCCTGTCAGGGCCCGATCTCGTGCGTGCATGCGCACACGGCATCGCGTCGGCCGCGGCCAGCGAAAGGGGTCCGGCCGAATCAGTGACAACTCATGACAATGGGGAAGGTCGGCGCCGGTGACGGGCGCCGAACTTCCCATTGACCTAGGTGCGGGTCAGGCGGCGGCGAACAGGCCGGCGGTCTGGGCCCGCGCGGCCGTGAACCGGGCGGAGGCGTCGGCCCAGTTGGCCACGTTCCACCACGCCTTGACGTAGTCGGCCTTGACGTTCTTGTAGTCGAGGTAGAACGCGTGCTCCCACATGTCCAGCAGCAGCACCGGGAGCTGGGCCAGCGGCAGGTTGCCCTGCTGGTCGTAGAGCTGGACGATGTTCAGCCGCTGTCCGAGGGTGTCCCACACCAGCATGGACCAGCCCGATCCCTGGATCGCGTTGGCGTTGGCCTCGAAGTGGGCGCGGAACTTGTCGAAGCTGCCGAAGTACTCGTCGATCGCCGCGGCGAGCTCGCCGTCGGGCTTGTCGCCGCCGTCGGGCGACATGTTCGGCCAGAACACCGAGTGGTTGATGTGGCCGCCCAGGTTGAAGGCGAGGGTCTTCTCCAGACCACCCACCGAGTCGAAGGAGTTGGTGTCTCGGGCCTCGGCCAGCTTTTCCAGCGCGGTGTTCACGCCCTTCACATAGGTCGCATGGTGCTTGTCGTGATGCAGCTCCATGATCTGGCCCGAGATGTGCGGGGCCAGTGCGCCGTAGTCGTAGGGAAGATCAGGAAGCTCGTACGCCGCCATGGGCAGTCCTCTCAGGCTGGAGTCGTCACCTGACGAACCACGTCGGTCAGGTGACATCTGACACTTCGCATCCTAGGGAGGACTGCGAGACTGACGGCCATGACCCCCGCCGCCCCTGCGTTGGAGCTCCGTGGCCTGACCAAGTCGTTCGGGGCCAAGCGGGCCGTCGACGCGCTGAACCTGACCGTTCCGGCCGGTTCGATGTTCGGGCTGGTCGGACCCAACGGGGCGGGCAAGACGACCACCCTGTCGATGGCCACCGGCCTGCTCCGGCCGGACGCGGGCACGGCCGAGGTGCTCGGCCACGACGTCTGGTCTGATCCGGCCGCCGCCAAGGCGCTGATCGGCGTCCTGCCCGACGGGCTGCGGCTGTTCGACCGGCTCAGCGGTGCGGAGCTGCTGCGCTACGTCGGGCTGCTGCGCCGGGTGCCTCCGGCCGACATCGCCACCCGGTCCGACGAGCTGTTGGAGGCGCTGGGCCTCACCGCCGACCGCAACACCCTGGTCGTGGAGTACTCCGCCGGCATGACCAAGAAGATCGGGCTGGCCTGTGCCCTGATCTCCGCGCCCCGGCTGCTGATCCTGGACGAGCCGTTCGAGGCGGTGGACCCGGTGTCGGGCGAGGGCATCCGGTCGATCCTGCGCAACTATGCCCGAAGCGGCGGCACCGTCGTGATGTCCAGCCATGTGATGGAGCTGGTGGAGAGCCTGTGTGACGAGCTGGCCGTGGTCGCCTCGGGCCGGGTGCTGGCCGCCGGCACGCTGGACGAGGTGCGGGCCGGCTCGACCCTGCAGCAGCGCTTCCTGGCGTTGGTCGGGTTCACCGAGGCCCGGGAGGAGTCGCTGGCGTGGTTGCGCTCCTCGTCCGGCTGAAGCTGACCCTGCTGCGCAACAGCCTGCGGCGCAGCGTGTGGCGGACCGTCGGCCTGATCATCGGACTGGTCTACGGGCTGGGGATCGTCGCCGGAGTCCTGGCCGGGCTGGTCGCCCTGCGCTGGACCAGCGACACGCTGACCGGCGACGTCACGGTGGTGGCCTTCACCGGCCTGACGATCGGCTGGCCGCTGATGTCGCTGCTGGTCTTCGGCGTGGACGAGACCGTCGACCCTGCCCGGTTCGCCCTGCTGCCGGTGCGGACCAGCGAGCTGCTGCCCGGCCTGCTGGCCGCCGCCCTGATCGGCGTGCCGGGCCTGGCGACCGTGCTGGTCGGGGTGGGCCTGGTCATCACCTGGGCCCGCTCGCTGCCGCTCACCGTGGCGGCCCTGCTGGCCATGCCGCTCGGGGTGGTCAGCTGCGTGCTGCTGGCCCGGGTGGCCACCTCGGCGCTGGCCGCGGTGCTGGCGTCCCGGCGGTTCCGGGACCTGGCCGTCGTCGGGTTCGTGTTGCTCAGCATCGTCTTCGCCCTGGCCAGCAACGTGCTCGGGCGTCTGGCCGACACCAACCCCGAGGCGCTGCTGGCTGCCCTGGCCGCGGTGGCTCAGGTGCTCGGCTGGTCACCGTTCGGCTGGGCGTGGGCCGTGCCGGCCGACGTGGCCCGCGGCGACTGGCTCGTCGCCGGGATCCGTCTGCTGCTCGCCGTGGTGCTGGTCATCGGGCTGTGGCGGGCCTGGGCGTACGCCCTCGAGCGCCGGCTCACCTCGCCGGTCGAGCAGCCGGGCGACAGTCGACCGGTCAAGGAGTCCGGCTGGGTCGACCGGATCTTCCCGGCCACGCCGGCGGGCGGCGTCGCGGCGCGGACGCTGCGCTACTGGCGGCGGGACCCGCGCTACCTGGCCGGGGTGGCGGGCTTCCTGGTGGGGCCGATCATCCTGATCGTGCTGCAGCTGATCAACCCGATGGGCAACGGCCTGGTCGCTGCCTTCGCGCCCACCCTGGTCGGTCTGCTGGTCGGTCTGCTGGTCGGTCTGAGCCTGGCGCAGGACCTGTCCTTCGACGGGTCGGCCCTGTGGCTGCACGTCGGTTCCGGGCTGCGTGGCGCCGACGACCGCGCGGGTCGGGCCTGGTCGGCGTTGGTGGTCTTCCTGCCGATGATCGTGGTCCTGCTGGCGGTCAGCCTGCTGGTCTCCGGGAGCTGGGCGCTGGCCGCCCGGGCCGCCGCGCTCTCCCTGGGTTCGGCGCTGGCCGGGCTGGGCGTGGGCTCGGTGGTCGGAGCGCTCTGGCAGTGGCCCGCACCGCCGCCCGGTGCCAACCCGTTCGCCAGCAGCAACCAGGGTGGACTGCCCTCCCTGCTCAGCGTCACCGTGACGACGTTCGCGACGCTGCTGGCCACGCTGCCGACCCTGGCCCTGGTGGTCTGGTCGATCTTCGACCCGTGGGTCGGCATCCTGGCCCTGCTGGTCGGGTTGGGCTCGGGTCTGGTCCTGTTGCGGGTCGGCATCCGCTGGGGCGGCCGGCTGCTCGAGCGGCGCTGGCCCGAGGCGCTGGCGGCCGTCTCGGAGCGGGTCGGCTGACCTGGACGGCGGATCGAAGCCGTGCCTCCCCGGAAAGTGGTCGCCGCCTGCAGGTTGCGGCGACCACAGCTGCCCTCTGCGACCAGTTTCGTTAGGGTGCCGCCTCGGGACGGTCCAGGGTTGACAGCGGACCGAGCGCGGTGGACCTTGGCTGACAGGAACCGGGACGTCAGCGGGTCCGAGCAGCACTTACGGGAAGGAGACAGAGTCGTGTCCAAGGTTGTGCACTTCGAGATTCCGGCCGAGGATCTCGACCGCGCCAAGAGGTTCTACGGGGCCGTGTTCGGCTGGAACCTGCAGACCACGCCGATGCCGGGCGGCGGTGAGTACACGTCGGTCGTAACCACACCGGTCGACGAGCAGACACAGATACCGACCGAGCCGGGCGCCATCAACGGCGGCATGATGGAGCGCAGTGCGACCACCCCGGCACCAGTGATCACGATCGACGTAGACGCGATCGACGTGGCACTGAAGAACGTCGAGGCTGAGGGTGGCACCACGGTCCAACCGCGGACGGACATTCCCGGCATGGGCGCCTTCGCGTACTTCAAGGACTGCGAAGGCAACGTGATGGGGCTGTGGGAAACCACCAGTTGAGCTGGACGGCCGCCAGGCGCGGAGAACGGGGCTTGAACTCTGCACCTGGCCGCCAGTTCCGCCCTACCCCGGCCGAAACCGGCTAACCACCAGAACGCGGAAGCCCTTGCTCGACGCCGTCCGCTCGACCGCGTACCCCTGCTCGGTCAGCCACCGCTGCAGGGTGTCGGCGCCCAGATTCTTGGCCACCACCAGCCGGGCCACGCCGTCGGCGGTGAGCCGGGTCAGACAGCTGAGCAGCAGCTCGTGCAGGGCGGCCTTGCCGATCCGGATCGGCGGGTTGGACCAGATCTGGTCGTAGCGGGCCCCCGGGTCGACGTCCTCGGGTCGCCGCACCCGGACCCGGTCGGCTACGCCGAGGGCCTGCGCGTTGTCCCGGCAGAGGGCCAGGGCGCGCTCGTTCACGTCGACCGCGTCCACGTCCGCTCCCGGGCAGGCGAGCGCGATCGCCAGGGCGATCGGTCCGTACCCGCAGCCCAGGTCGAGCACCCGGGGCGACCCCCGCGGCGGCTCCGACTCGCGCAGCAGCACCGCCGTGCCGCGGTCCAGGCCCTCGCCGGCGAAGACTCCGCCCGCGGTGGCCAGGACCAGCTCGTGGCCCCAGACGGTGGCGATGATCCGTTGCCGCCGGTCGGGTCCGGCCGGCTCGGCGTCGAAGTAGTGCGGGGTCATGCGTCAACCCTGCTCTGCGGGGGAGATTGGAGGGGTCGTCCCCCCTCGGGAAGATCCTGGCGGCTCCGGGTGCGGCGGGCCAGCTCGGTCCGGGCGGCCAGGTGCTCCTCGGGCGGGTAGCCGACTTCCTCCAGGGTCAGCCCGCCCGGCGGCAGCACCGGCACCGACGGGTTCCGTGCCGCACCGGCGGTCACCGCCGCCAGCCACGCGGAGTCCCGTCGACCGGTGCCCACCTCGACCAGGGCCCCGACCAGCGACCGGACCATCGAGTGGCAGAACGCGCCGAAGTCGCGGAGCCCGAGCAACCCGGGCGTGGCGGCGTTCAGCCGGTCCAGGTCGAGGTCGGCCTTCAGCGGCGTCACCAGGCGGCGGTACAGCGGGTGCACCGGGGCGGACGGCTCGGCCAGCCGGTAGACATAGCGGCGCCACACCGCCGCGAACCGGGCATCGAAGCCGGCCGGGGCCGGGGCGAGCTCCCAGACCACGAGATCGTCGGGCAGGACCCGGTTCAGCCGACGAACGGCAGCCGGAGCGTCGAGGCCGCCCTCTGGGTCGAGGTCGAG
>DATHBQ010000207.1:0-13316 GCA_035296105.1 Propionibacteriaceae bacterium
CGCACTCACCGCGCAGCTCCACCTGGGCCGTCCCGGTGACCAGCACGCCCTCGACCGCCGACTCCAGCCGCAGGTCGAGCTCGACCGGTGATCCCGTGGGGACACCGATGACCGCGATGCCGAGGTCTGCCGGAGCGTCGACCGTCGTCTGCACCAGCTTGAGCGCGCCCGCGCGGCGACCCAGCTCGTGGGTGTCGAGCACCAGGCCCGAGCGCGGGTTCGGCGCACTCACGAGAACGTCTCCTCCTGGCCCAGCACCTCGACCGTCGCCGTGACGGACATTCAAGGTTACCGGCTGGTCACCAACCAGACCAATCCGCCCCGGGCGGCTCGCGCTACTCGGCGAGGGCGCGGTTGTCCACCGGGGCGAAGCCGTCGAGACCGCTGCGCTCGGCCAGCCGGACCCGCGCCGTCTTGACCTGGCTCGCCGTCTTGTGCAGCACCGACTCGAAGCCGGCCATCCGCTGGTCGATGAACTCGTCGGTCTCGCGTCGCAGCGCCGCGGCCTCCTCCTCCGCGTCGGCCAGCAGCTGGGCCGCCTGCTCGTTGGCCACCCGCACCACCTCGCTGTGCTGGGCCAACGCCGCCGCGTGTTCCCGGGCCTCCCCGAGGATGCGGCCGGCCTCGGCCTCGCCCTCGGCGATCCGGGCCCCCGCCCGGTCGAGCACGGCCTGGGCGTCGGCGATCTCGTCGGGCAGGTTGTCGATCACGTCGTCGATTGCCGCCAGGACGTCGCCGCGGTTGATCACGCAGGAGGCAGACATCGGCATCGCGCGGGCATTGAGGATCAGCTCGCGCAGGTTCGCCAGCTTCTCCTCTGCTGTCTCCCGATCAGCCATCTCCACCTCTCCTGGTTCGCTCTAATGTAACGCGATCGCTGCAGGCTGTTCAGTCCTCAACCAGCTGGGCGCCCAGGCGGGCGGAGATCCGCTCGGCCACCGCCGGCGGCACGAACTCCGACACGTCCCCGCCGAGGGTGGCCACCTCGCGCACCAGCGAGGAGGACACGAACGCCCACCGCGGGTCGGTCGGCAGCAGGATCGTGTCCACTCCGGTGAGCTGCCGGTTCATCTGCGCCATCTGCAGCTCGTAGCCGAAGTCCGCCGCCCGGACCCCCTTGCTGATCAGGCCGATGCCCTGGGCGGTGCAGAACCGGACCAGGAGGCCCCGGAACAGCGTCACCGACACGTTGGGCACCTCGGCACACACCGCCTCCAGCATGGCCACCCGCTCCTGCGGCGTGAACAGGGCGTTCTTGGCCACGTTGTCGCCGACGGCCACAACGACCTCGTCGGCCAGCCGGGCGGTACGCCGGATGATGTCCAGGTGGCCGTGGGTCACCGGGTCGAACGATCCCGGGCAGACCGCTCGGGTCATCGGCGGACCTCCTCACTCGCTGCTCGCACTCCGAAGTACACGGTGGTCTCACCGTAGGCCCGGCTCCAGGTCTCCGACATCGAGGCCGGCCAGGACGGGGACGGCGTACGCCGTGACCGCTCGAGCACGACCAGGGCGAAGCGGTTCAGCCAGCCGTGGACGTCGAGGTCGGCGAGCTGCCCGTCGATGGCGGCCGTGGGCAGGTCGTACGGGGGGTCGGCGAAGACCACGTCGAAGCCGGCTTCGGCCGGACGTCGGAGCAGCGCGCGTACGTCGCCGGGCCGGACCGCCACCGGCAACCCGAGGTCGGCGGCGTTGCGCCGGATGTGGGAGGCGGTGCCGCGGTCCTGCTCGATCAGCAGCACCGGGCCGGCGCCGCGACTGGCCGCCTCCAGGCCGACCGCGCCGGAGCCGGCGTACAGGTCGCAGAATGCCAGGCCGGCCAGGGCCTGCTCAGGCGGACGGTTGGCGGTCCCGGCCCATGCCGCCACCGCGGAGAAGACGGCCTCGCGCACCCGGTCGGTGGTCGGCCGAGTGTTCCGTCCGGACGGCATGCGGATCCGGCGGCCGCCGGCGGACCCGGCGATGATCCGGCTCAGGGCGGTCCTCCTCGCGCAGCGCGCTCCACGCTGGTCACGTCCGCTCCAGCCAATCCCCCGCCGCTTCGGTCTCGAGCCCGGTCACGATGTCGGCCAGCGCCGGGTCGCTGAGCCCGGGGTCGTCGGCGACCCACCGCTCGGCCAGCTCCCGTGCCGTCAGCAGCAGGTCCGCGTCGTCCAGCACCCGCAACAGCTTGAGGCTCGACCGGCTGCCCGACTGGCTGGCCCCGAGCACGTCGCCCTCCCGCCGCTGGGCCAGGTCCACCTCGGCCAGGGCGAACCCGTCCCGGGTGCCGGCCACGGCGTCCAGCCGCTGCCGGGCCAGCGACCCCTCCTCGGCGGTGGTCAGCAGCAGGCAGACCCCGGGATGACCACCGCGACCGATCCGACCACGGAGCTGGTGCAGCTGGGAGATCCCGAAGCGGTCGGCATCGCTGATCACCATGACGGAGGCGTTCGGCACGTCCACCCCGACCTCGATGACGGTCGTCGCCACCAGCACGTCGATCTCGCCGGCCACGAACCGGCCCATCACCGACTCCTTCTCCTCCGCGGGCAGCTGGCCGTGCAGCATGGCGACCCGGACGCCGGCCAGCGGGCCGTCGCGCAGCTCGGCGTACAGGTCCTCGACCGCCTTCGCCGGCGTCTCCTCCTCACCGGCCGTCCTGTCGGCGTCACCGGCGGAGATCCGGGCGCAGACCACGTAGGCCTGCCGACCCCTGCCGACCTCCTCCACGATCCGCTGCCAGGCCCGCTGCACCCAAGCCGGCTGACGCCGAGCGTCGACGACGACCGTGCTCACCTCCGCCCGGCCGGCCGGCATCTCGCGCAGCGTGGCGGTCTCCAGGTCACCGAAGACGGTCATGGCCACCGACCGCGGAATCGGCGTCGCCGTCATCACCAGCACGTGCGGGCGGGTGGCCGCCTTGGCGCTCAGCGCCGCCCGCTGCTCGACGCCGAAGCGGTGCTGCTCGTCCACCACGACCAGGCCGAGGTCGGCGAACTGGACCCCCGCACTGAGCAGGGCATGGGTGCCGATGACGATCCCCGCCTCGCCCGAGGCCGCCCGCAGGGTCGCCTCGCGGCGCTGCGCCGCCGACTGGGAACCGGTGATCAGCACCACCCCGGTCGCATTCTCGACCGCGCCGAGGGTGCCGCCCTCGCCCAGGTCGCCCAGCAGCCGGGACACCGTCGAGAAGTGCTGACCGGCGAGCACCTCGGTCGGCGCCAGCAGCGCCGCCTGGCCGCCCGCGTCGACCACCGCCAGCATGGCCCGCAGCGCGACCAGGGTCTTCCCCGACCCGACCTCGCCCTGCAGCAGCCGCTGCATCGGCGAGGACCGGGCTAGCTCGGCAAAGATCTGCTCGCTGACCTCCTGCTGGCCCCCGGTCAGGGTGAACGGCAGCCGGGCGTCGAAGGCGTCCAGCAGCCCGCCGCTACGTCGGGGCCGTGGCTCGGCCCGGTGCGAGGCGGCGTCGGCGCGGCGGTAGGCCATCGTCAGCTGCAGGCCGAAGGCCTCGTCGAACCGCAGCCGCTCGCGCCCCTGCTCGACCTCCGCGAAGTTCTGCGGCTGGTGGACGTAGCGGAACGCCGTCTCCAGGTCGACCACCCCGGCCTGGTCACGGGCCCAGAGCGGCACGGGATCCTCCAGCCCGCTCAGCGTTTCCAGGGCCAGGCCGGCGCACTCGGCGACGGTCCAGGTCCGCAGCCTGCCGGTCAGCGGGTACAGCCCGATCAGCGGGGTCTGTGCCGCCCGGGCCAGCGCGGCGTTGTGCTGGGCCCCGGCGACGATCCGGCCGTCGTCGTCGACGATGACGAAGTCCGGGTGGGCCAGCTGCAGCTTGCGGTTGAACTCGCGCACCTTGCCGGCGAAGATCCCCCGCGCTCCCGGCTGCAGCGCCGACTGCCAGTAGCTGATCAGGCGGGACTGACCGAAGAAGGTCAGCGTCAGGTAGCCGCGTCGGTCGGTCACCGTCGCCTCCAGGCGCGGCTTCCGCGCCGAGCGGTCCCGGGAGTGGAAGACCTTGGCATCGACGACCTCGGCCAGCACCGTGACCTCCTCGCCGTCGCGCAGCACCGACAGGTCACTCAGCTCGGTCCCGGAGAAGTACCGGCGCGGCAGGTGCCGCATCAGGTCGCCGACGGTCCAGATCTTCAGCGTCTCGAAGGGCTTGGCGGTCTTGGCGCCGATGACGTTCTCCAGCCGGTTGTTGAGCCGGCGGAACGTCTCGGTGCGCCAGGGCGACGGAGCGAGCCGGAGCGTCATTCCAGCCCCAGCAGCAGCGGATAGCGGGTCTGACCCCCGGCCACCACCTCGACATCGACGTCGGACCACCGCGCTCGGATGCGGTCGGCCAGCTGCGCCGGTAGGTGGTCCGGGACATCGGCCCCGACCACCAGGGTGAGCAGGTCGCCCCCGGGACTGAGCAGCCGCTGGACCACGGACCAGGCCACGTCGGCCACCGAGTCGCCGATCTCGACGAAGTCGCCCATCACGATGCCGAGCACGTCCCCGGCCCGGCACGGTCCGGCCATGGTCATCGCCGCTCCCTCGGCGACGGTCACCGCGCCGTGACGGGTGTGTCCGGCGGCGCTGCTCATCGCCACCACCACCGACTCGAAGTCGGCGGACGGCTCGTGCACGGCCATGGCGGCCAGACCCTGCACCTGGGTCACGGTCGGGATCACCGTCACCCGGCGCTGCGGCCGCCGGAGGGCAGCGGCCAGGTCACCGGCCCGGCCCAGGGTGCCCGGGTCGTTGGGCAGGATGATCAGGTCCCCGTCGGCGTGCTCGGCGGCCGCGGTGAGCTCGACCAGCGCCTGCTCCCGGTCGGCGGCCAGCACGGGCGCACCGCCGAGCTCCGAGATCGCCCTGGCCAGGCCCGGCCCGGCCACGACAGCGAGGACGGTCCGCTCGGCGGTCCCGAGAACCGGCTCGGCCGGCAGGACGGTGACCCGGATATGGCTCAGCCGGCCGTGCCCGAGCCCCGCCTCGATGGCCGCTCCCGCCTTGGGCAGGTGCACGTGCACCTGCGCCACGGTCGAGTCCCCCACGAGTACGACGCTATGGCCGAGGGCCGACAGCTCCGCCGACAGCGCGCTGCGCGCTGGTGCGGTCGCCCCGTGGAGGGCGTACATGACCTCGTACTCCGGCCGCAGCTGCCCGTTGCCGCCGACCGCGGTCACCAGCGGTCGGACCGACCCGGTCAGGGGCTCGGCCGGCGCTCCGCCGAGGACCTCGACCAGGGCGTCGAGGAGCAGCACGTACGCCTGGCCTCCGGCGTCGGGAACTCCGGCCGCCGCCAGGACGGCCAGCTGGGACGGTGTCCGCGCCAGGGCGTCCCGCGCCGCCTGCTGGGCGGCCTGGGCCACAGCCCGACCGCTCCGGGGATCGGCGGTCCGGGCCGTCTCCGCCGCGTCCGCGGCCGCCTCGGCCACGGTGATGATGGTGCCCTCGACCGGTCGGGCCACGGCCCGCCGAGCGGCCGTCGCCGCGGTCCGCAGCAGGTCAGCGACCTGCGTGCCCATGGCCGTCCCGTCCAGGTCGCCCAGCCGGCGGGCGATGCTGGTCATCATCTCCGCCACGATGGCGCCGGAGTTGCCGTGCGCCGACAGGATCGCGCCCCGGACCAGGGCCTCGACGCGGTCCTGGCCGGCTTCGGCCGCGGCGGCGATCCCGTCCATGGTCAGCCGGACGTTGGTGCCGGTGTCGGAGTCGGGTACGGGATACACGTTCATCGCATCCAGCGCGGCGGCCGACTCGCCCACGACGGCCGCGGCACGCTGCAGCCAGGCGTCGAACGTCGCCCACAGCGTCGTCGCCTGCTGTCCGACCGAGCCCGGCACGGGAGCAACCCTATCCACCGGCGGTCCGAACGCGAGGTCGGCGATTCGCCCTGCTCTGGTGCCCTCGGGTACGCTGATGCGGTTGCCCGGACGGGCACGACCAACTCGGACAGGTAAGTGGGAGCGAACTCCAGTGGCTGCGGTATGTGACGTGTGCGGCAAGGGGCCGGGCTTCGGCCATAACGTGCCCTGGTCGAAGAAGAAGACCAACCGTCGCTGGAACCCGAACATCCAGCGGGTCAACGCCTCGGTGTCCGGTCACCACAAGCGGCTGAACGTCTGCACCTCCTGCATCAAGGCCGGCAAGGTCACTCGCTGATCCGACGCTCGGCGGCTCTCGCGACGGCGTCCTGGGTGGCGCGACCCGAGGGCTCCATTCCGCCACCGGCCGGTGTCAGGCCGGGATCACTACCGGAATGATCATGGGCCGGCGGCGATGCGTGTCGTTCACCCACTTGCCGACGCGGCGACGGATCACCTGCTGCAGCCGGTAGGTGTCGTCCACGCCCTCGGCCAGCGCCTCCTCCAGCGCGGTGACGATCAGCGGTCGCACGCTGTCGAAGACCGAGTCGTCCTCCACGAATCCACGGGCGTGGATGTCCGGGCCGGAGACGATCTTGGACGCGTGGGTGTTGACCACTGTGACGACCGAGATGAACCCCTCCTCACCGAGGATCCGGCGGTCGGTCAGCGAGGTCTCGGAGATGTCGCCCACGGTGCTGCCGTCGACGAAGATGTAGCCGGCATCGACCTTGCCGACCAGGCGGGCCCGGCCGTTCACCAGGTCGACCACGGCACCGTCCTCGGCCATGATCGTCCGCTCGCGGGGTACTCCGGTCGCGACGGCCAGGTCGCCGTTGGCCATCAGGTGCCGCACCTCGCCGTGGACGGGCATCACGTTGCGGGGACGGATCAGGTTGTAGACGTAGAGCAGCTCGCCGGCCGCCGCATGACCGGAGACGTGGACCAGCGCATTGCCCTTGTGCACCACCTGCGTGCCGAGCCGGGTCAACCCGTTGATCACCCGGTAGACCGCGCTCTCGTTGCCCGGGATGAGCGAGCTGGCCAGGACGACGGTATCGCCGCGGGTGAGCGTGACCACGGGATGCTCCCGGTTGGCCATCCGGGACAGCGCCGACAGCGGCTCACCCTGCGACCCGGTCGAGATGATCACCACCTCCTCGGGCCGGTACTTGTCGATGTCCCGCAGCTCGATCAACGTGTTCGCCGGCACCCGCAGGTAGCCGAGGTCGCGGGCCACGCCCATGTTGCGCAGCATCGACCGGCCGACGTAGACCACCTTGCGGCCGTGGGCGACCGCCGCGTCGAGCACCTGCTGCACCCGGTGCACGTGCGAGGCGAAGCAGGCCACGATCACCCGCTGCCGGCTGCCGGCGAAGATCCGCTCCAGCACCGGGGAGATGTCGCGCTCCGGTGTCACGAAACCGGGAACCTCGGCATTGGTGGAGTCGATCATCAGCAGGTCGACACCCTCGGTGCCGATCCGGGCGAAGGCCCGCAGGTCGGTCAACCGGCCGTCCAGCGGCAGCTGGTCGGCCTTGAAGTCGCCGGTGTGCAGGATGGTGCCGGCCGGCGTACGCACCGCGAGCGCCAGCGCGTCCGGGATCGAGTGGTTGACCGCGATGAACTCGAGGTCGAAGGCGCCGATCGTGATTCGGTCGCCATCGGCGACCACCCGCTGAGCAGTGTTGCGCAGGTGGTGCTCGCGGAACTTCTCACTGAGCAGGGCGAGAGTCAGCTTGGAGCCGACCAGCGGGATGTCGGCGCGCTGCCGCAGCAGGTACGGCACGGCACCGATGTGGTCCTCGTGGCCGTGGGTCAGCACCAGGGCGACCACGTCGTCCAGCCGGTCGGTGATGGCGTCGAAGCCCGGCAGGATCAGATCGACGCCGGGGTGGTGCTCCTCCGGGAAGAGCACCCCGCAGTCGATCAGCAGCAGCTTGCCGGCGTACTCCACCGCGGCCATGTTGCGCCCGACGTCGCCAAGGCCACCGAGCGGGATGATGCGCAGGGTGTCATCCGCCAGCAGCGGCGGGCTCTGCAGACTACTCGCGGCCACGGGAGGCAAGGCTACACAAGCGGCACTCTCCGACAGATCGAACGACATTGGAGCGGCCCCAGAGCCCTCGCGGCGAACAACCCACGGAGGGGCGGCCGCAGAGTGGAAGAGGCCGGTCAGCCGCCTGCTCGGGGGTTCAGGTGGCTGACCGGCTTCGACTGCTACATCGGCAGAGCCCCGATGATCATTACGGGTCCACATGTGATCCGGGGCACACCAGGTGGCCGGACTACGATCGGCGGGTGCCGGAAGCCCTTGCCGACTCCGTCCGCCTGGCCTGGCCGGGCGAGGCGGCGGGCATCGCCGCCGTCCAGCGCCGGGGCTGGTCTTCCCAGCTGCCGCCTGACCTTGCCGAGACGATGCTCGGGTCGGTGTCGGTCGAGGAGATGACCGAGGCGTGGCACCGGGCGATCACGAGGCCCCCGCAGGCCAGCTACCGGGTCCTGGTGGCCGTGGAGGCCGGACGGGTGGTCGGGTTTGCCAGCACCATGCCGAGCCCGGACGAGGACGGCGAGCCGGGTGAGGACGGACAGATCGAGGAGTTCGTTGTCGACCCGCCGGCCCAGCGGCGCGGACACGGCTCCAGGCTGCTGCACGCGTGTGTCGACACGCTGCGCTCCGACGGGTTCGCCCGGGCCCGCTGCTGGGTCGGGGCCGACGACGAGCCGCTCAAGGCCTTCCTGGTCTCAGCCGGGTGGGCCACCGACGGCGCGGAGCGCGAGATCGGCACAGACGACGAGACCATCCGGCTCCACCAGGTCCGCCTTCACACCGCGCTCTGACTCACTCCCCGACTACGACGCCTGGATCTGCTACGCGCGTTTCACGTACCACCGGCGTGTCCTCGGGTGCAGCCGTGACTCGGGTAGCGAAATCAGGTCAGCCGGCCGTGTCCAGATGTAGCGTTGGGCCCCGCTCCTCCTACTCGAGCTGTGGCCGCTATGCCTGGATTCGCTACCCCAGAGGAGGCCGCACGGCACGACACGCCGACGCACAGTGAAACGCGCGTAGCGAATCCAGGCGAGGAGATGGTCTAGCGGGTGAAGGTGAGGCCGTCGCCGACCACGCCGGCGAAGAGGCCGCCGTCCTGCGGGTCGATGGAGCTGAGCCGCAGGCCGAGCGGCATCCCGGTGACCGGAATCGGGTCGAGGAGGGCTTCTCGCAACGCGTCGGCGGTGAAGTCGGGCAGCTCCACGCCGGCCACACTGATCTCGGGGTCGGCCAAGGCGATGGTCTGGGCCTCGACGTCGAGCTCCGGCCGGCCGGTGACCTTCACCTCGACCTCGCGACCAACGATGGTGGCAGTGCTGATGCGCTGCACCCGGCCGTTGCCGACGTAGGTCAGCGGCGCCTCGGCCACCACCTCCAGGGCGGAGTAGTCGATCCGGGCGGTGCCCTCGGCGTGCGAGACGGTCATGGTGGCGTACCGGTCGGCGCTGGTGATGTCGGTCAGCAGCAGGTCCGCGTGGGCGATCGGTAGGGTGCCGTCGCCGGTGGCCGGGATGTCGTCCGCCACGACCCGCACCGTGCCGACCGACCGCGCCAGGACCTGGGTGAGGAACGGCCGGCCCTGGATGTCGACCGCCGGTGAGTCGGGCGTACCCAGCTGGGACTGCAGCAGGGTCGCCACCTCGCGCTCGGCCCGCTGCTCGGCGTAGCGGTCACCGAAGTAGAGCCCGGCGCCCAGGAGGACCAGCACCAGCAGCACGACCAGGAGCGGCCCGACGGGCGAGCGTCGACGGCCTCGAGGTCGGGTTCGGCTCACCCGGTGTCCCGGGTCACGAGCCGATGCCCAGGATCGACTCGATGCCAACGGTCAGGCCCGGGCGGTCTCCGACGGCGCGCACCGCGGCGATCACCCCGGGCATGAACGACACCCGGTCCAGCGAGTCGTGCCGGAGGGTCAGTGTCTCGCCCTCGGCACCGAACAGCACCTCCTGGTGGGCCACCAGGCCGCGCAGCCGGACGCCGTGCACCCGGATCCCGTCCACGGTGGCGCCGCGAGCCCCGGGGAGCTCCTGCACGGTGGCGTCGGGCGGTGCCGGCCGGGCGGCCGCGGCGCGGGCGGCGGCGACCCGGCGGGCGGTGGTGGCCGCGGTCCCCGACGGTGCGTCGGCCTTGCCCGGGTGGTGCAGCTCGATGATCTCGACGCTCTCGTAGAAAGCCGCGGCGTGCTCGGCGAAGTGCATCATCAGCACCGCACCGATGGAGAAGTTGGCGGCGACGACCACGCCGACCTCGGGACGGCCCGCCAGCTGCTCCCGCAGCACGTCCAGGCGCTCGTCGGTGAAGCCGGTGGTGCCGACGACGGCGTGGATTCCGTGCTCGATGCACCAGGCGAGGTTGCCCATCACCGCGTCGGGGTGGGTGAAGTCGACCGCCACCGTCGCGGACCCGGCGGCCTCCCGGTCGTCGTCCAGGTCGAGCGCGGCCACGAGACTCAGGCCCTCGGCGGCCTCCACGGCCCGGCACACCTCGGCACCCATCCGGCCCCGAGCACCGAAGACAGCAACGTTCACCGGGCCAACCTATCCCCGGCGACCCGCAGATCGTCACCGGTGGAATTCGGCCCCAGGACCGACGAAACGAGGGCCCGAACTCGACGTCGGTCGAGTTCGGGCCCTCGGATCAGAACCGGTTCACGGCCGTCCTCAGACGGCGGCAGGCTCCTCCACCACCGGGACCAGGGACAGCTTGCCCCGGTCGTCGATGTCGCTGATCTCCACCTGGATCTTCTGACCCACGCTGACCACGTCCTCGACGTTCTCCACCCGACCGCCGCCGGCCAGCGGCCGCAGCTTGGAGATGTGCAGCAGGCCGTCCTTGCCGGGCAGCAGCGAGACGAAGGCGCCGAACGCCGTGATCTTGACCACGGTGCCCAGGTAGCGCTCGCCCCTCTCCGGCATGGTCGGGTTGGCGATCCCGTTGATCATCGTCCGAGCGGCCTCGGCCTTCTCGCCGGAGTCCGCGCCGACGTAGATGGTGCCGTCGTCCTCGATGGTGATCTCAGCGCCCGTGTCGTCCTGGATCTGGTTGATGACCTTGCCCTTGGGCCCGATCACCTCGCCGATCTTGTCCACCGGGATCTTCATGGTGATGATGCGCGGCGCGTAGGGGCTCATCTCGTCCGGCCCGTCGATGGCCTCGTTCATCACCTCGAGCAGCGTGGTCCGGGCGTCCTTGGCCTGGGTCAGCGCCTGGGCCAGCACCGAGGCCGGAATGCCGTCGAGCTTGGTGTCCAGCTGCAGGGCGGTGATGAAGTCCTTGGTGCCGGCGACCTTGAAGTCCATGTCGCCGTACGCGTCCTCCGCGCCCAGGATGTCGGTCAGGGCCACGTAGGACGTCTCGCCGTCCACGGTGTCGGAGACCAGACCCATGGCGATGCCGGCGACCGGCGCGCGCAGCGGCACCCCGGCGTTCAGCAGGGCCAGCGTCGAGGCGCAGACCGAGCCCATCGAGGTCGAGCCGTTCGAGCCCAGCGCCTCCGAGACCTGCCGGATGGCGTACGGGAACTCCTCCCGCGTGGGCAGCACCGGCACCAGGGCCCGCTCGGCGAGAGCGCCGTGACCGATCTCCCGCCGCTTTGGCGAGCCGACCCGACCGGTCTCCCCCGTCGAGTAGGGCGGGAAGTTGTAGTTGTGCATGTAGCGCTTGGTGGTCTCCGGCGCAAGCGTGTCGAGCTTCTGCTCCATGCCCAGCATGTTGAGCGTGCTGATCCCGAGGATCTGGGTCTCGCCGCGCTGGAACAGTGCCGAGCCGTGGACCCGGGGCACCACGCCGACCTCGGCGGACAGGGTGCGGATGTCGCTCACCCCGCGGCCGTCGATGCGGACCTTCTGGGTCAGGATCTTCTGCCGCACGAGCTTCTTGGTCAGCGCCCGGTACGCCCCGCTGATCTCCTTCTCCCGGCCCTCGAAGCTCGGGGCCAGCTGATCGGCGATCTTGGCCTTGAGAGTGTCGGTGGCCTCCTCGCGCGCCTGCTTGTCGCCGATGGACATGACCTGGGACAGCTCTTCGGACGCGGCGTCGGCCACGGCGGCGTACACGTCGTCTGAGTAGTCCAGGAACAGCGGGAACTCCGCGGTCGCCTTGGGGAACCGAGCCGCCAGCTCAGCCTGGGCGTCGCACAGGCTGGCGATGAACGGCTTGGCCGCCTCCAGGCCCGCAGCGACGATCTCCTCGGTCGGCGCGGTCGCGCCGCCCTGCACCAGGTTCCAGGTCGCCTCGGTGGACTCGGCCTCGACCATCATGATCGCGACCTCGCCGGAGGCGGTCACCCGGCCCGCGACCACCATGTCGAAGGTGGCCTCCTCGAGCTGGCTGACGTCGGGGAAGCCGACCCACTGGTCGCCGACCAGCGCGACCCGGACACCGCCGATCGGACCGGTGAACGGCAGGCCGGCTAGCTGGGTGGACAGCGACGCGGCGTTGATTGCCACCACGTCGTAGAGCTTGTCGGGGTTGAGCGCCATCACCGTGACGACGACCTGGACCTCGTTGCGCAGGCCCTTGACGAAGCAGGGGCGCAGCGGCCGGTCGATCAGCCGGCAGGTGAGGATCGCGCCCTCGGACGGACGGCCCTCGCGGCGGAAGAACGAGCCTGGGATCCGCCCGACGGCGTACATCCGCTCCTCGACGTCGACCGTCAACGGGAAGAAGTCGATGGCGTCGCGCGGCCTGCTCTGCGCAGTCGTGGCCGAGAGCACCATGGTGTCCTCGTCCAGGTAGACGGTCGCCGATCCGGCGGCCTGGCGGGCCAGCAGGCCCGTCTCGAAGCGGACGACGTGGCGCCCCAAGGCACCGTTGTCGATGACGGCTTCGGTGTACTGCAGATCTGGTCCCTCCACGGGACTCCTTTCTGGTGTGCAGCGGCCACCCGGCCGCTCGCACGGATCTGTCGATCACATCCGCACACCAGACACTCGCCCGACCTGACCCGAAGTCGGTCTTCGATCGAGGTCCGCGGGTCAGGTCCCCCGGCTGAGCCGGAGTCCCTCCCGAAAACCACTACCGAGGACCGAGATCTTTCGAGCAGCGCGTGTGTGGGATGCGACCGGTCTTGGTGGATGCGTGTGTTCAGTTGTGGGTCGTACGGGCCTTGTCGCTTCTCAGCGGCGCAGGCCCAGCCGCTCGATCAGCGAGCGGTAACGCTCGATGTCGGTCTTGGCCACGTAGTTGAGCAGGCGCCGGCGCTGACCCACCAGGAGCATCAGACCACGACGGCTGTGGTGGTCGTGCTTGTGCTCCTTGAGGTGCTCGGTCAGGTGCGCGATCCGCTTGGTCAGGATGGCCACCTGGACCTCGGGAGAACCCGTGTCGCCCTTGGTGGTGGCGTACTCTGCGATGACCTTCTTCTTCTCGGCAGCGTCGATCGACACTGTTCTCCCTTCGGCTTCGTAGTTGCGCGGCGCTCC
>DATHBQ010000208.1:0-2469 GCA_035296105.1 Propionibacteriaceae bacterium
CATAGTGCGCCGTACCATGGAGGCGGTCGGCCATCCGGTCCGGCGGCTGTCCCGGACGGGGATCGGTCCGGTGCGGCTCGGCACTCTCCGCAGCGGGGAGTTCCGGGAGCTGACCCGGGACGAGCTCGGCGGACTGCTTGACCTCACCGGCGGCTGACCCCCGTCGGGCACGAGGAAGACGAGGGGAGGGTCGTGGACCGTCGCATCTATGGTCTGGAGACCGAGTACGGCGTGGCCTGCACCTCCGGCGGGACGCGGCGGCTGACTCCCGACGAGGTGGCGCGCTACCTGTTCCGGCGCGTGGTGACCTGGGGCCGGTCCAGCAACGTGTTCCTGCGCAACGGGTCGCGGATCTACCTCGACGTCGGGTCCCACCCCGAGTACGCCACGGCCGAGTGCGACGACCTGGTCCAGCTGATCGACCACGACCGGGCGGGGGAGCGGATCCTCGAGGACCTGATCGTCGACGCCGAGCAGCGGCTGGCCAGCGAGGGGATCAGCGGCGACATCTACCTGTTCAAGAACAACACCGACAGCCACGGCAACTCCTACGGCTGCCACGAGAACTACCTGATCTCCCGGATCGGCGACTTCTCCAAGATCACCGATGTGCTGGTGCCGTTCCTGGTCTCCCGGCAGCTCATCTGCGGCGCCGGCAAGGTGCTGCACACCGCGCGCGGCGCGGAGTACTCCGTCAGCCAGCGGGCGGAGCACATCTGGGAGAGCGTGTCCTCGGCGACCACCCGGAGCCGGCCGATCATCAACACCCGGGACGAGCCGCACGCCGACCCCGAGCGCTACCGGCGGCTGCACGTCATCGTCGGCGACTCCAACATGAGCGAGACGACCACACTGCTTAAGGTCGGCACGGCCGAGCTGGTGCTGCGGCTGATCGAGGCCGGGGTGCCGATGCGGGACTTCACCCTGGAGAACCCGATCCGGGCGATCCGGGACATGAGCCGGGACCGCACCGGCCAGGTGCGGGTCGCGCTCTCCAACGGCCGCCGGATCTCGGCGCTGGAGCTGCAGACCGAGTACTACGAGAAGGTCAGCGAGTTCGTCCGGCGGGAGACTCTGGGCAACCGGGTCATCGACCGGGTGCTTGACCTGTGGGAGCGCACGCTGCGGGCGGTGGCGGAGGACAAGCTGGCCCTGGTCGACACCGAGATCGACTGGGCGATCAAGCTCCGGCTGCTGGACCGCTACTCGGCCAAGCACCGGCTCAGCCTGGCCGACCACCGGATCGCCCAGCTCGACCTCGCCTACCACGACATCCGGCGCGGCCGCGGACTGTTCACCCTTCTGGAGCAGCGTGGCCTGGCCGCCCGGGTGACCACCGACCCGGCGATCTTCCGGGCCAAGTCCGTCCCGCCGCAGACCACCCGGGCCAAGCTGCGCGGCGACTTCATCCGCGCCGCCCAGGAGGGCCGCAACGACTACACCGTCGACTGGGTGCACCTGAAGCTGAACGACCAGGCCCAGCGGACGGTGCTGTGCAAGGACCCGTTCGTGTCGGTCGACGACCGGGTGGACCGGCTGATCGCCTCGATGCGCAGCTGACCGCGGCTTTCTCCTCCCCACTCCGCGGCCTTCGGGTCGACTCCGCGGCAGCAGCAACGGCCGCGGGGTCGACGTAAGTGCTGCGGAGTCGCATCGGCGGCGCGGGACTAGACTTGGCTTCGGACACGGGGTGCCCCAACGGGGCTGAGATCACACCCGTCGAACCTGATCTAGCTCGTACTAGCGAAGGGATGTCGCGCATGTCGGACGTCGCGACCACCGACCTCACCTCCTCCTCGGCCAGTGCCCTGCAACGGCTCCGGGACACCAGCCCGCTGGTCCAGTGCCTGACCAACAGCGTGGTCACCAACTTCACCGCCAACGTCCTGCTGGCCGCCGGAGCGGCGCCCGCCATGGTCGACATCGTCGGTGAGGCCGGGCCGTTCGCCGGGATCGCCTCGGGCGTCCTGATCAACCTCGGCACCCTGCCCTCCGGTCAGCCGGACGCGATGCTCGAGGCTGCGGCGGCCGCCGCCGAGGCCGGTACGCCCTGGGTGCTCGACCCGGTCGCGGTCGGGTCGCTGCCGGTCCGTACGGCGCTCGCCGCCCGGCTGGTGGAGCTGCGGCCGACGGTGGTGCGGGGCAACGCGTCGGAGATCATCGCCGTGGCCGGCCTCGGCGGCGGCGGCCGCGGGGTGGACGCGACTGCCGGGGTCGAGGACGCCGCGGCCGCCGCCACCGCCCTGGCCGAACGGACCAGCGGGGTGGTGGCCGTGTCCGGGCCGGTGGACCTGGTCGTCGGCGGGGGCCGATCGGTGCGGGTCGCGAACGGCGACCCGCTGCTGACCAAGGTGACGGGTGGGGGCTGCGCCCTCGGTGCGCTGATGGCCGCGTACGCCGCCGGGTACGACGATCGGCTGGCCAGTACGGCGGCCGCCGTGGCCCATTACACCATCGCCGCCGAGGTGG
>DATHBQ010000209.1:0-9112 GCA_035296105.1 Propionibacteriaceae bacterium
CGGGTACTGGGACTACCTGGGTGAGGTCGGACCGGGCGAGCCGCGGGCACACGCGGCCATGTCGGCCTGGCGGGATCTGGGGACGGACCAGCTGCGGACGCTGACCGCGCCGACCCAGTCGGCCACCGTCGGGTACGCGGAGATCACCGGACGCTCCGCCCCGAAGGGCCAGGCGCAGCTGCGTGACCACCTGCTCGGGGCGCTGAGCGATGGTGCGGTCGAACACGACGTGCTCGTCGCCCGGACCGAGGTCGACGGGGTCGTCGCCGCCAAGGTGGTGGTCACCGGCCTGGAGGTGGAGACGCTGTCGTACGGCCGGATCGGCGAGCTGGGCGTGGTCGATGCCCTGGCCGCCGATCTGGACCTGGTCCGGGTGCAGCCGGAGCCGACCGGGACCCACGTCCACCGGGTCGCGCTGACCGCCGAGGCCCAGGAACGGCTGGGCGGGCCGGCCTGGTACTCCTACGACGTCGCCGCCGAGCTGGTCGGGCCGCTCTACCCGCTCTACCGGGAGCCGCCCCGCCACTCGGTGGAGGTGTGACAATCCGTCGCATCCCTCTTCGAGCATCGGAGGAGCGCTCGGGTGCCGATCGGAGGAGCGATGAGCGAAGGTGCTTTCTCTTCGCGAAGAGCGACGACGGCGGCAGCTCCGAGAGCGCGACGGGTGCGAGAAGAGCTAAAAACCGAGCCGGTTGAGGTGCTTGGGGTCGCGCTGCCACTCCTTCAGCACCTTGACCCGGAGGTCGAGGTAGACCGGGGTGCCGAGCAGGGCCTCGATCTGTTTGCGGGCGGCGGCGCCGATCTCGCGGAGCCGGGTGCCCCGGTGGCCGATCACGATGCCCTTCTGGGAGTCGCGCTCAACGATCATCGAGGCGTACACGTCCAGCAGCGGCGCCTGCTCCGACCGGCCCTCGCGCAGGCCCATCTCCTCCACCGCCACCGTGATCGAGTGCGGCAGCTCGTCGCGGACGTCCTCGAGCGCGGCCTCCCGGATCAGCTCGGCCACCAGCGTCTCGGTCGGCTCGTCGGTGATCTCCCCGTCGGGATAGAGCGGCGGCCCGGGCGGCAGCAGGCTGACCAGCAGGTCGGCCAGCACGTCGGTCTGGTCGTGCCGTTGGGCGCGCGCCCGGGTGTTGTTGGCGCGCCGCGGGGGGTCGGAGGGGGGTCGTCCCCCCTCGCTGAGAACGGCGGACACCGGGATGATGTGCGCCCAGCGGATACCGTGCTGCTCCTCCAGGGCGGCGATGGCGGTGAGGTGCTCGGCCATCCGGGTCGGCGTGGCCAGGTCCGACTTCGTGGCGATCGCCACCAGCTCGGGCCGTCTAGGCAGGGCGGCGATCTCGCCGACCAGGTACCCGTCGCCCGGTCCGATGCGCTGGTTCGCCGGCAGGCAGACCCCGACCACATCGACCTCCGACCAGGTCGTCCGGACCAGGTCGTTGAGCCGCTCCCCGAGCAGGGTCCGCGGCTTGTGCAGACCCGGGGTGTCGATCAGCACCAGCTGGGCGTCCGGCCGGTGCACGATCCCCCGCACGGCGTGCCGGGTGGTCTGCGGCTTGGACGAGGCGATCGCGATCTTGCTCCCGACCAGCGCGTTGGTCAGGGTCGACTTGCCGGCGTTGGGCCGGCCGACGAAGCAGGCGAACCCGGAGCGGAACGGCTTGTCGACAGCATTGTGGCCTGAGCCTGACGGGATCCGCCCTTCGGCAGGCTCAGGGCGCAGCGGGGGTTCCGTCACAGCGTGACCACGGACTGCACGGTGCCGGTCGCATCGGCCCGCCAGACCGCCACGCCGGTGCCCGGCAGGTCTCGGAGCACGGCCACGTCGGCCGCCGACGGGTCCTCGTCGGCCACCACGGCCGCGGCCTCCAGCCCCGGCGCCGCCGAGGAGACGGCCATGGCCACCGCGACCTGGATCGCCGACAGCTCGAGGTGCGGCAGGCTCACGCTCGACCCGGCGTAGGTGCGCCCGTCGGTGTCGCGGACGCAGGCGCCCTGAGCGGCCCCGGTCCGGGCCCGCGCCGATCGGGCCAGGGTGAGGATCTTGCGGTCTTCGGGGTCACTCGGCTCCGGCTCGCTCACGAGACGCGAGCTTCCTCGGCGATCTGGGTCGCCGCATCGGCACGGGCGTCCTCGGCAGCGTCGGCGTCCTCCATGCGGGTGACCAGAACGGTCCCGATCCGGTTCCGCCGGCCGGCCGGTCGCTCGGCGACCAGCTCCAGCCCGTTGTAGGTCACGACCGAGCCGGCGATCGGCACCCGGTTCAGCTGCTTGGCCATCAGGCCGCCGACGGTGTCCACGTCCTCGTCCTCCAGCTTGAGCCCGAAGAGCTCGCCCAGCTCGTCCACCGGCAGTCGAGACGAGACCCGGAACCGGTTGTCACCGAGCGCAGCGATGTCGGTGTTCTCCTCGTCGTACTCGTCGGTGATCTCACCGACGATCTCCTCCAGGATGTCCTCGATCGTCGCCATCCCCGCGGTGCCGCCGAACTCGTCGACCACGATGACCAGATGCACGCGGAGGAGCTGCATCTCCTTGAGCAGCTCGTCGACGGGCTTGGAGTCCGGACACCAGACCGGCTTGCGCATGAGCGAGCCGACCCGCTCGGTGGTCTGCGCGTCCGGCTTGTCGTACACCCGCTTGATGACGTCCTTGAGGTACAGCACGCCGACCACGTCGTCCAGGCCTTCGCGGATCACCGGGATCCGGCTGAAGCCCGACCGGAGCGCCAACGACACCGCCTGCCGCAGCGTCTTGTACTCCTCGATGAAGACCATGTCGGTCCGCGGCACCATCACCTCGCGGACGATGGTGTCGCCAAGATCGAAGACCGAGTGGATCATCCGGCGCTCGCCGGACTCGATCACCTCGCTGGCCTCGGCCAGGTCGACGAGCTCCCGCAGCTCCGCCTCGGTGGCGAACGGGCCGTCGCTGAACCCCTTGCCCGGGGTGAGCGCGTTGCCGATCAGGATCAGCAGCCGGGGGAACGGACCCAGCACGGTGGTCACCGCGACCAGCGGACCGGCCAGCGCGCAGGCCACCCGCTCCGCGTGCTGACGACCGAGCGTCCGCGGGGCGACCCCCCAGACGATGTAGGAGACCACCGTCATCACCCCGGCGGTGAGAGCGCCGGTCTGCCACGCCGGCCAGCCGGCCGAGAAGATCACCATCGCCACCAGCGTGATGGCCGAGATCTCCACCACGGTGCGCAGGAACAGCGCGGTGTTGAGGTAGCGCGGCGGGTCGTCAGTGATCTGGCGAACCCTTCGGGCGCCGGACACCTTCTCCTCCACCAGCCGGTCGGCCCGGGACTTGGAGAACGACGACAGTCCGGCCTCGGCCGCGGCGACGAACCCGGCGAAGACCACCAGCACCAGCGCGACGACCAGCATGGTCCAGTCACTGGAGGTCATCGGAGGTCCACGGGGGTCGTCCCCCTTGCCTCAGTCAGGGAAGCGATCATCGGCGTACGCCGGCCGCGGCGGCCGAGTCCGCACGCACATTGGCCCAGCGGGCCAGGATCGTGTCCTTGAGGGCGAACATCTCGTCCCGCTCCTCCGCCTCCACGTGGTCGAAGCCGAGCAGGTGCAGCAACCCGTGCACCAGCAGGTACTCCGCCTCGGCCTCCGGCGTTCGGCCGTGCTCGCGGGCCTGCCGGGCGGTGACCGCCGGGCACAGCACGATGTCACCGAGCAGGCCGGCTGGCGGCTCCTCGTCGTCGTTCGGCGGCCTCAGCTCGTCCATCGGGAAGCTGAGCACGTCGGTCGGGCCAGGCTCGCCCATGTACTTTTGGTGGTAGGCGCTCATCGTGTCCTCGTCCACCAGGACCACCGACAGCTCGGCCAGCGGATGGATCCGCAGCTGGTCCAGGGCGAAGGTGGCCAGGCGGACCAGGCCGGGCCCGTCCGCCGGTAGACCCGACTCGTTGTTGAGATCGACCGTCATGTCGACTCCGTCTCAGCGGGACAGGCGGGGCGCCGCCGGCTGGCTCGCCTCGAACCTGTCGTACGCGGCCACGATCCGGCCCACCAGCTTGTGCCGCACCACGTCGTGGTTGGTCAGGTAGCAGAACTCGATGTCGTCCACCTCGTCCAGCACGCCCTGCACCTCCCGCAGTCCGCTCCGCATCCCGTTGGGCAGGTCGACCTGGGTGATGTCGCCGGTGACCACGATCTTCGACCCGAAGCCCAGCCGGGTCAGGAACATCTTCATCTGCTCCATCGAGGTGTTCTGCGCCTCGTCGAGGATGATGAAGGAGTCGTTGAGCGTCCGGCCCCGCATGAAGGCGAGCGGCGCCACCTCGATGGTGCCGGCGGTCATCAGCCGCGGGATCGAGTCCGGGTCGACCATGTCGTGCAGCGCGTCGTAGAGCGGGCGCAGGTAGGGGTCGATCTTGTCGGTCAGGGTGCCGGGCAGGAAGCCGAGCTTCTCGCCCGCCTCCACCGCCGGCCGGGTCAGGATGATCCGGTTGACCTGCTTGGCCTGCAGGGCCTGCACCGCCTTGGCCACGGCCAGGTAGGTCTTGCCGGTGCCGGCCGGGCCGATCCCGAAGACCACGGTGTGGTGGTCGATGGCGTCGACGTAGCGCTTCTGGTTGAGCGTCTTGGGCCGGATCGTCCTGCCGCGCGAGGACAGGATGTTGTGGGTCAGCACGTCGGCCGGCCGGGCGTCCTCGCGGGTGGTGAGCATTGCGACGATGCGCTCAACTGCGTCCGGCGTGAGCCCCTGGCCGGTGCGCAGCACGGTGACCAGCTCAGTGATCACGTCCACCGCCAGCTCGACGGCGGCGTGCGATCCGGTGAGGTTGATCTCGTTGCCCCGGACGTGGATGCCGGCGGCCAGCTCCCGCTCCAGGATGCGCAGGAACTCATCCCGGGGACCCAGGATGTTCACCATGTCCACCGACGCGGGGACAGTCACCCGGCGCAGCTCCTCCAGACCGGGGTCGGCGGAGTCGGGAGCGGTTGCCGAGACTTCTGACCTACTCAGTGGGTTCCTCACAGTCGGATGGACAATGTTCCGCCCATCTTAGTGCCGGGTGACACCACGGCCCAGGCGTTGGTCAGCCCTGGGCGAAGCGGTCCGTCGCTGCGACCAGGGCGGCGGTGATGCCCGGCTCGCTGTACGCGTGGCCGGCGTCGGGAATGACCTGCAGATCGGCCTGCGGCCAGGCCTGGTGCAGCTCGTACGCCGTGACGGCGGGGGTGGCCACGTCGTAGCGGCCCTGGACGATCACGCCCGGGATGTCGCGCAGCCGGTGCGCCTCGGCAAGCAGCTGCCCCTCGGTCAGCCAGCCCGCGTTGCTGAAGTAATGGTTCTCGATCCGGGCGAAGGCCAGGGCAAAGTCCGGGACCTCGAAGGCCGCGATCAGGTCCGGGTCGGGCCGCAGGGTGATCGTCGCCGCCTCCCAGGTGCTCCAGGCCACCGCCGCCGGGCCGTGCACCGCCGGGTCGGGGTCGAACAGCAGGTCGTGGTAGGCGGCGATCGCGTCCCCGGTGAACCGCTGCCCGCCCAGCGGGGCGAGGAAGCGCACCCACCGCTCCGGGAACAGCTGACCGGCGGCGCCCCCGTAGTAGAAGTCCAGCTCCGATCGGCGCAGCGTGAAGATCCCGCGCAGGACCAGCTCGGTGACCCGGTCCAGATGGGTCTCGGCGTACGCCAGCGCAAGCGCGCTCCCCCAGGAGCCGCCAAACACCTGCCATCGGTCGATCCCGCGGTCCTCTCGCAGCCGCTCCAGGTCCGCCACCAGGTGCCACGTGGTGTTGACGCTGAGGTCAGCGCCGGACCCGCTGGCGTGCGGCCGGCTCTGTCCGCAGCCCCGCTGGTCGAGCAGGACGACCCGGTAGCGCGCCGGGTCGAACAGCCGCCGCACGGGCGGGGTCAGGCCGCCTCCGGGCCCTCCGTGCAGAAACACCGCCGGTTTGCCGTGGGGGTTGCCGCACTCCTCCCAGTAGATCTGCTGCCCGTCGCCGACATCGAGGTGACCGCAGGCGTACGGCTCGATCGGTGGGTACACGGACCCGAAGTCTGTCGGACGGCTAGTAGATCTCGTCCTCGGGGACGATGTGCATGGCCGCCTCCTCCGCCGTGGCGGCCCCGGCATCGATGCCAGCGTCGATGCCCACCATGTCCTTGTCGACATCGGGACCGATGCCCTGGTTGGGGTCGATCAGCCGCCCGGCCCGCTCGGCGCCGACCTCGCCGTCGTCGAGGTTCTCCAGCTCATCCCGGACGGTCAGGTTGTCCTCCCGTTCCGGCTCGGCGTACGGGTCGGGCTCCGGTATCTCCTCGTTGAGCCGGGCGTCCATGGTGTCGTGCTCGCCCTCCCGCAGCAGCACCGACGGCTTCTCCGGCGGGGAGTAGCCCTCATCCAGCGCGTCGGCCACCCCGCGATCCTCGAGGTTGTACCCGGGCTGCAGCTGGTCCTGGTCCAGCTGCTCGGAACGGTCGTCACTGACGGTGTTGTCGGCGTAATCGCTCATGACCTCAGCCTGCCATGGGCCGCACCGCCGAACCGAAGGCGGCCCTCCCGCCGACGGCCATGGGCTCAGGCGCGGTCGAACCGCATGTCCATCCAGTCCGCCAGGCTCCGTCCACCTCGCGCTCCCATCGCGTCGTCATGTGGGTCGGTCCGGCTGCCGGACGGAGCCAGCTCCGCACGCCGACGCCCTGCAGGAGCAGCAGGCCCGACTCGGCTACGGTCAGCACCATCCGACCGGGAGAGTCGGCCGTGTCGAAGGCGTGCATCTGCCAGCCCCCGGTCGCCTCGTCGCGGCCCCCCAGGAGCGCCAGCGCCCGATGATCGGGGCGAGCGGACGGTCACTCCCCGGTTGTCGGCAGAGCCTCCTACGATCGCCTGCTGTGACGACATCCGACCTCGCCTCGGCGACGCCGAGCCGGGCGGCCGCGTACGTGCGGTCCCCCAGCGGCATCTACGCGGTGGTGATGGCGCTGTTCTGCGGCCTGCTGCTGATCTCCAACGTCGCCGCCACCAAGCTGATCACCGTCGTGGACGGACTGCCGAGCTGGCTCGGCGGTGGCATCTTCACCGACGGTGGCGCGCTGCTGTTCCCGCTGACCTACATCCTCGGCGACGTGCTGGCTGAGGTGTACGGGCTGCGACAGGCCCGGCGGGCGATCTGGGTGGGCTTCGCCCTGGCGGCGCTGGCCTCGCTGACCTTCTTCGCCGTGGGCGCGGCGCCGCCCGGACCGGGCTACGAGAACCAGGACGCGTTCGTGGCCGTTCTCGGATTCGTGCCGCGGATCGTGCTGGCCAGCCTGGCCGGCTATCTGGCGGGCCAGTTCCTGAACGCCTACGTGCTGGTCCGGCTCAAGGACCGCTTCGCCGAGCGCGGACTGGCCGGGCGACTCGTCGGGTCCACCGTGGTCGGTGAGCTCGCCGACACCGTGCTGTTCTGCCTGATCGCGTTCGCCGGGGTGTTCCCGACCTGGGGGTCGCTGATCGGATACACCGTCACCGGCTACCTCTACAAGGTGGCCGTCGAGGTCATCCTGCTGCCGGTGACGCTCGCCGTGATCCGGGCCATCAAGAAGCGGGAGCCGGAGTATGCGGCCGCCGTCACCGACGATCCGCCGGCGGCGGTGCATCAGCTGCGGCTGGTGGTGGCGGTGCCCGACTACGACGCGGCAGTTCGGTTCTACCGCGACGAGCTCGGCCTGGTTCAGGAGGAGCAGTACGACGCCGACGGTGGCGCGCGGGTGATGATCCTGGGCGCCGGACGGGCCACGCTCGAGCTGTCAAACCCGGCCCAGATCGACTACATCGACACCGTGGAGACCGGCCGGACCGGGGTCAGTCCCCACTTCCGGGTGGCCTTCGAGGTGGACGACTGCGCCACGGTCACCGACCGGCTGACCGCCGCCGGCGCGACGCTGGTCGCCCCGCCGACGCGTACGCCGTGGGAGTCGCTCAACTCGCGGCTGCAGGGCCCGGCCGAGGTCCAGCTGACGGTGTTCACCGAGCTGGCGGGCAAGCCGACATGAGCGGCTTCCGCCCGGCGGCCCTACGGTTCTTCCAGGACCTGGAGGACGACAACTCACGCGAGTTCTGGCTGGCCCACGCCGACACCTACGAGCGTGACGTGAAGCAGCCGATGCTCGCGCTGCTCGAGTCACTGCCAACGACCTACCAGCCGTTCCGGCTCTATCGGATGAACCGTGACCTGCGCTTCACCAAGGACAAGTCGCCCTACAAGCTCCAGCAGGGCGCGATCTCGGAGGCCGAGGGCGGCGACTACTACCTGCACGTGGACGGCACCGGACTGCTGGCCGCCGCCGGTGCCTACCAGCTGGAACCGGACCAGCTGGAGCGCTACCGGACGGCGGTGGACGACGCCCGGAAGGGCGAGGCGCTGGAGCGGATCGTGGCCGAGCTCGAGCACCAGGGCGTGGCGACCATGATGGGTATGCCGCCCCTCAGGACGGCGCCCCGCGGCTACGCCAAGGACCATCCCCGCATCGGGTTGCTGCGGCGCAAGGGGCTGGTCGGCTCCCGCACCGTGACCGGGACCGCGCTCGGCGACGGCGAGCGGGTCCGCGACTTCGTGGTCGAGACCTTCACCGCGTGCCAACCGCTGGTCGGCTGGCTGACCAGACACGTCGGAGCCTCGGCCCGGCGCGGTGAGCCGCCCCGCTGAGGCTCAGACGGCGGCGTAGTAGCGGCCGAGGAACTCGGTCCGGAACGCGTCGAAGCTCCCGGACTCGATGCTCGCCCGGATGCGGTCGACCAGGGAGATGACGAACCGCTCGTTGTGGATGGTGCACAGCGTGGCGGCCAGCATCTCGCGCGCCTTGAACAGGTGGTGCAGGTAGGCGCGGGTGTAGTGCGAGCAGGTGTAGCAGTCACACTCGGGGTCGATCGGCGCAAAGGCCCGGCGGGACCCGGCGGTGTTCACGTTGAAGCGGCCGTCGCGGGTGTAGACGGCCGCGTTGCGAGCGACCCGGGACGGGGAGACGCAGTCGAAGGTGTCGACGCCGTTCTCGATCGCGATGAAGATGTCGTCGGGCTCGGAGATGCCCAGCAGGTGGCGGGGCCGGTCCTCGGGTAGCTCGTCGGCGCACCAACCGACGATGGTGCCCAGGTTCTCCTTCT
>DATHBQ010000210.1:0-4067 GCA_035296105.1 Propionibacteriaceae bacterium
GGCGGAGGGCGTGACGATCGCGCTCGAGCCGCTGAACCGGTACGAGGACCACATGGTCAACACCCTCGGCCAGGCGGTCGCCCTGTGCGAGCGGATCGGCTCTCCGGCGCTGGGGGTGGCGGCCGACACCTACCACATGAACATCGAGGAGGCCGATCCACTGGAGGCGTTGGTGGTCGCTGGACCGTGGATCCGCCACATCCAGCTGAGCGACAGCAACCGGCTGGAGCCGGGCTCCGGCCACCTGGACTGGACGGTGCTGCTGGACGCCATCTGGTCCATCGGCTACGCGGACGAGCTCGCGTACGAGTGCCGGCTGTCCGGTCCGGTGGACGAGGTACTGCCGGTCTCGGTGCGGCGGATGCGCCAGGCGGCGTGGTCGTGACCACCGAACTGGCCGACCGTCGGTCGACGGGGACCGACCGCCTGCTGCGGGACGCGGTGCACGTGCTGATCGACAACTGGCACGGCCACTCGACCGTCCCCTCCCGCAGCCTGTACCCCCACCAGTGGAGCTGGGACTCGGCCTTCATCGCCCTCGGCCTGCGGCACTGGGCGCCCAAGCGGGCGGCGACCGAGCTGCTCAGCCTGTTCGGCGCGCAGTGGTCCGACGGCCGGATCCCGCACATCGCCTTCAACCCGGCGGTCGACCCGCACGCCTACTTCCCGGGCCCGACCTTCTGGCGGTCGGTCGACGTGGTGGGGCACCCGCCGATCGACACCTCCGGGATCATTCAGCCGCCGGTGCACGCCACGGCCGCGGTGGCGGTGGCCGAAGGGCTCGGCGAGGACGGCGTCGCCTTCGCCCGACGGGCCTACCCCTGCCTGATCGCCCAGCACGACTACCTACGCCGGCGCCGGAGCGTCGGCCCGGTGGGCCTGGCTGCGGTGGTGCACCCCTGGGAGACCGGGATGGACAACTCCCCCGCCTGGGACAGCCCGTTGCACGTCGTACCCGCAGACCTCTCGCTGTTCGACACCTACACCCGCCGGGACCTCGAGCACGCCGGGACCGGTGAGCGCCCGACCAATGAGGACTACGCCCGCTACATCCGGCTGGCGCTGGACTACCGGGACCACGGCTACGACGACGAGTGGGTCCGCGCCGAGGGTGAGTTCTGTGTGGTCGACCCGACCTTCAACGCCCTGTGGGCGTGGGCGGAGATCGCCCTCGCCGACCTGGCGGCCCGGATCGGCGCCGATCCCACCGGCCATCGGGCCGAGGCCACCCGGCTCACCCGGGCCCTGGTCGACCAGCTCTGGAGTGCCGAGGCCGCCCTGTTCGTGGCCCGCGACGTCCGGACCGGGCAGCAGCTGGGCGAACGGACGGTCTCCGGTCTGATCCCGCTGGTGCTGCCGGACCTGCCGGCCGAAATCGTGTCCGCCGTGCACGACACTTCGGTGGGTGACCGGTTCCGCGTGGGTGCGGCGTACGGGGTGCCGAGCTTCGACCTGACCGACCCCCGGCACGACCCGCAGCGCTACTGGCGGGGACCGAGCTGGCTCAACACCACCTGGCTGGTGGCCCAGGGGCTGCGGCAGCACGGTCACGACGACCTCGCCAGCCGGCTGGACTCCGACATCGTCGCGCTCACCGCCCGGTCCGGCCTGCGGGAGTACTTCCATCCCCTCACCGGGACCGGCCACGGGACGGACCGGTTCAGCTGGTCGGCAGCACTGCTGATCGACGTCCTGCTCCGGGATGCGCCCTGAGCTCGGAGGGGCTTCGACAGGCTCAGCCCGAGTGCCTGAGAATGCTACGCCAGTCATCCCGACGGAGTCCGACACGCCGACCAAGGGTGAAACGCGCGTAGCAGATTCGGGCGTCAGGGGCCGAGAGCCGGTGGTGATCAGCTGCTGACGTATGGGGTGAGCAGCTGGTCGACCGGGGCGTAGTCGTCGGTGAGCACCGGAGCACCGTCCACCCAGGCGTCGAGCTCCGCCCCGGTGATCACTCCCCAGCCGGTGTCGGTCCGGGCCAGCCGGGCGGCGATCCCGCCGACGTCGATCGGCGCCGGTGAGGCGACGGCCACCAGGTTGCCGCCGCCCGTCCGCGCCAGCGTGTCGGTCCGGGCCAGCAGAGCCACGTGGGCGAACTCCGCCTGCAGGGTGGCCACCTCGGCCCGGGCGAAGGCCAGCGGTCCGCGGTCGATCATGTTCACCGTGTACGTCCCGTCGCCGGTCAGCACCCGCCTGACCTGGCGTACGGCCTCGCGGGTGGTCAGGTGCCAGGGGACGCTGATCCCGCCGAATGCGTCCCCGAGGACCAGGTCCTGGCTGCCGGAGGCGAGCCGGGTGAGGCCCAGCCGGCCGTCCTCCACCCGGACCTCGATCCCGCTCGCCGGGTCGTAACCGAGTCGCTCCCGGTCGAGCGTGACCACTCCACGGTCGATCTCCGACACCAGGCTCGTGGTACCCGGCCGGGTCTGGGCCAGGTAGTGCGGCAGGGTCAGCGCGCCGGCCCCCAGGTGGTACGCCCGCAGTGGCTGCCCGGCGGCGTACGCGGTGTCGATCGCGGCGACCACGCCCTTGGCGTAGGCGAACTCGAGGTGGGTCGGGTCGGCGAGGTCGACGTAGGAGTGCGGCGCCCCGTCCAACAGCAGCACCCGCCCGGTGGCCCGCTCCGGGTCGTTGACCACCACGGCGCAGTGGTAGGAGGTCTCGGCGTCGCAGCCGCCGGGCGCGACCGCGGCCCCGACCCCACTCAGACCCACCAGCAGGACCGGCACGGCGACCCAGCGCCAGCTCCGGAAGCGCAGCTCCACGGCCACCGCCGCGACGACCAGCGCGATGCCCAGCCCGACCATGATCCCGCTGACCGGGACCCGCGAGATCAGGACGAAGCCGGTGACCACAGTCCCGACGATCGCCCCGACGGTGCCGATGCCGGACAGCCGGCCGACCACCCGCCCGGTCTGGTCCAGGGAGCCGAGCCGGAGCTTGGTCACCATCGGGGTGATCGCGGAAAGGAACGTTCCCGGGATGACGATGCCCAGACCGGCGACCACCATCAGCAGGATGCTGCCGCCCGGCAGCGAGCCGGCCGCGCGCACCAGTGGCGGCGTGGCGGCCACGGCCACGCCGGAGATGGCCAGGAGTGGGCCGAGCAGCCGGCGCGGTGGGACGGTGTCGGCCAGCCGGCCACCGGACCAGGAGCCGGCGGCGATGGCGGCCAGGGCCGAGCCGATGACGATGGTGCTGGTCTCCAGCGTGAGCCCGAGGTACGGCGCCAAGAGACGGAGGGCGACAATCTCGACGACCAGCACGGCGGCAGACGCGCCGAAGACCAGGGCCGCGGCGGCGTACGGACCGAGGCCGGTCGGCGCCGTGGCTTTCGATGTCACTGGGCGATCCTCTCAGCCACGGCAAGGATGGGGGCATGACCAAGCCCCTGGTGATCCTCCGTCCCGCGCCGCAGCTCGTCGAGCGGATCTTCACCGCCGAAGCCCGCGCGGCGCTGGAGGCGGCATACGAGGTGCACGTCCTGGACGAGGGGCCGGACGTCGAAGAGCGGTTCGACGCCCTGCTCCCCCGTGCGTTCGCCATCGTGGGGCAACCGGACCTGCCGGCCGAGCGCCTGACGCGGGCCACTGAGCTGCGAGCCCTGCTCAACGTCGAGGGCAACTTCTTCCCCAACGTCGACTACCCGACCTGCTTCGTCCGCGGCCTCCACGTCCTGGCCTGCGGTCCCGCCTACGCCACCGCGGTGGCCGAGTACGCCCTCGCCCTCGCTCTCGACCTCGCCCGCGGCATCTCCCGGGAGGACCGGGCCTTCCGCGCCGGTCGGGAGCGCTACGTCTCGGCCTCGACCGCGGACTCGATCCTGCTCACCGGTGCCGACGTCGGACTGGTCGGCTTCGGCAACCTCGGACGGGCGCTGCACCGGCTGCTGCAGCCCTTCCGGCCCACCCTGCGGATCTACGACCCGTGGCTGCCGGAAGCCGTGGTCGCCGAGCACGGCGCCCGGCCCAGTCCACTGCCCGAGCTGCTCGAGGCGAGCCAGTTCGTCTTCGTCCTGGCCACGGTGACCGCCGAGAGCGAGCACCTGCTGGGCGACGCCGAGCTCG
>DATHBQ010000211.1:0-1681 GCA_035296105.1 Propionibacteriaceae bacterium
CGCCGCCGTGACCACCGGTCGCCCCCCTCTGCAGGTCGCTAAGCGGCTTGTCGGTGATGACGTCCGGGCCGAGAACGGTCTCCGGCACGCCGATGGTGATCCCGGTGTCCAGCCCGGCCATCGGCTTGCGCTGCTCGATGAACTCGACGTGCCGCCAGGTGCTGGCGCCGAGGGCGCCGGAGTTGTCGTACGAGCTGCCGAGCAGCTCGTATATCCCGTCCTGCGGGATGCCGTTCCACTCCTTGCAGGCCACCTCGCAGGCCTTGCAGCCGATGCAGATCGAGGTGTCGGTGAAGAAGCCCTTGCGGCTCGGCGGCGCCTCCCAGCCGGCGTCGGCGGCCGGCCCCGCCGGGGCGTGGGAGGCGAAGGGGTTGTCGTTGGCGTCCCGGGAATCCAGCTCGGTCATGACGTCGCGTCCTCCGAATCTCCTGGGACCGGTCCGGGCTTCACCAGGAACGAGCCACCACTGGCCCCGGTCGGGTCGTTCCGGCGCTCGTTGCCGGTCTCCAGGGTGATACCCGCCCGGCGGTGGTAGTCCTTCACCAGCTCCAGGAGCGCGGGCCCGCGGGGTCGCCGGCCGGGCCGGATGTCACAGGACGCCGCCTTGGACTCCTGGATGTGCACGTTCGGGTCGAGAGCGACTCCGAACAGGTCGTTGGCCGAGTCGCCGGTGACGACGGCGTCACCGCCGCCGATGCCCCAGTGGTACGGCAGGCCGATCTGATGGATCGTCTTGCCGCCGACCCGGAGCGGCGCCACCCGGTCGGTGACCAGGACCCGGGCCTCGATGGCGGTCCGGGCGCTGATGATGGTGGCCCAGTCGTTGTGGGTCAGCCCGCGCTCCCGGGCCAGCTCCGGCGACACCTCGCAGAAGAACTCCGGCTGCAGCTCGGCCAGGTAGGGCTGCCACCGGCTCATTCCGCCGGCCGTGTGGTGCTCGGTGAGCCGGTAGGTGGTGAAGATGTACGGGAAGATCTCGGCGCCGGGATCGTTGCCGGACGGGTTGTACAGGTTGTCCTTGCGTGGGAAGAGCTCGCGGGTCGGGTTCGCCTGCTGGGCGTACATCGGGTTGCTGACCGGGGACTCCGACGGCTCGTAGTGGGTCGGCAGGGGGCCGTCCAGGCAGCCGGTCGGGGCGTACAGCCAGCCGACGCCGTCGGCCTGCATGATGAACGGGTCGTCGCCGCGCAGACCGTCCGGTCCGGCGGCGCCCTCCGGCGGGACGTAGGTCGGCGGCTTGTTCGCCTGGAAGTCGGGCACGTCGTGTCCGGTCCACTTCTGCTGCTCCTCGTCCCACCACAGGTAGGCCTTGCGCTCGCTCCAGGGCCTGCCCTGGGGGTCGGCGGAGGCGCGGTTGTACATCAGGCGACGGTTGGCCGGCCAGGCCCAGCCCCACTCGGGCGCGACGTAGGACTGCTCGCGGCCGGGCTTGCGGCGGGCGGACTGGTTGACCCCGTCGGCGTACACCCCGGTGTAGATCCAGCAGCCGCCGGAGGTGGAGCCGTCGGGCTTCATCTCGTTGAAGGTGTTGAGGGGTTGCCCGGCCTTCTCGCCGGTCAGGTGGACGCCGTTGATCTCCCGGAGGACCGCGTCGGCCGAGATCTCGCCGTGCTCGTCCATCGGGTAGTCCCAGGTGAGGTCGAGCAGCGGCCGGTCGCGTGGGTCGGTGGAGTCGGCCAGC
>DATHBQ010000212.1:0-4349 GCA_035296105.1 Propionibacteriaceae bacterium
CTCGGCCGAGTGCCGGTCGGGTTGTTGGACCGGTTCGTGGTCACCGGCTGGACGCCCCCCGACACCGACCACGGGACCGGCCGCGCCGAGCTCGAGGTGCTGCACCTCGGGCCGTACTTCACCGGGGTGGGGGTGTTCGCGCTGCGCGGGACCGGGACCGGCACGGAGGTGAGCTGCGTCGAGCTCTTCGACCTGCCCGGCGGACGGCTGCTCGACCGTCCGGGTCGGCTGCTGCTGCCGGTGCTGCGCATCGGCTTCCGGTTGAGCCTGCGGCGGTTCGCCGCGGTCTGCGAGTCATGATCCTCACCGCCGAGCCGGGGCCGGACGGCCGGTTGCGCTGCCCGTGGGCGCTCGGCACTCCCGAGTACCTCGACTACCACGACACGGAGTGGGCAGTGCCGGTGACCAGCGTCGCCGGGCTGTTCGAGCGGCTCAGCCTGGAGGCGTTCCAGTCCGGCCTGGCCTGGATCACCATCCTGCGCAAGCGGGAGGCCTTCCGCGCGGCCTTCCAGGGCTTCGACCCGGACCGGGTGGCCGCGTTCGGGGAGACGGAGGTGGAGCGGCTGATGGCCGATAAGACCATCGTGCGCAACCGAGCCAAGATCACCGCCACGGTGGCCAACGCCCGGGTGGTGGCCGGGCTGGGCGAGGAGTTCGCGCGGATCATCCTGCGCTACGCCGAGCCCGACCATCCGCGGCCCACCGGCACCGGCGACGTCCGGGCCAGCTCACCAGGCTCGGTGGCCATGGCAAAGGAGCTGAAGGCCGCGGGGTTGAGATTCGTCGGCCCCACCACCGCGTACGCCCTGATGCAGGCGGTGGGGCTGGTCGACGATCATCTGGTCGACTGCTTCGTGCCGCCGCGGACCTCGTGACTCGGCGGCGCCGGGGTCAGTCGTCGGCGAGCAGCGCGTCCAGCTTGGCGTAGCCCTCGTACACTCCGACCTCCATGCCGCTGGCCAGGATGGCGTCGCGGCCCTCGAGTGAGTCGACCACCGAGACCGAGGTGGCCCGGCTGCGGCCGTCGCCGAGGTCACTGAAGGTGATGGTCTCCAGGCTGACACCGTCGGGCATGCCCTCCCAGGTGAAGGTCTGCACCAGCCGCTCCCCGGGGCGGGCCTCGTGGAACGAGCCGTAGAAGCCGGCGACCTCCTGGCCGCCCTGCCAGACGGTGTAGCGGTAACGGCCGCCGGTGGTCGCCTCCCAGCTGTCGATCTTCATCTCCGTGCCGTTCGGGCCCATCCACCTCACGACCAGCTCCGGGTCGGTCCAGGCCCGGTAGACCCGCTCGGCCGGAGCCGCGAAGTCCCGCACGATGGTGATGACGGGCAGATCGGGATCGGCCTCGATGGTGGTGCCCTTCGGATCGGTGGGCAGGGTGGTCGTGCTCATGATGCGGTTCCTTTCTGCGGTGAGGGTGAGATGTCGCCCGTCTCCTCCATGCCGGCCAGCACGGCGTCCAGGCGGCGGAAGCGCTCCTCCGCCTGGCGCCGGTAGCGCTCGATCCACTTGGTCATCAGATCGAACACTTCCGCTTCCAGGTGACGGGGGCGACGTTGGGCGTCGCGTTGCTGGGTCACCAGGCCGGCGTCCTCGAGCACACGAAGGTGCTTCGAGACGGCCTGGAGGGACATGTCGTACGGTGCGGCGAGCTCGCCCACCGTGGCGTCGCCGACGGCCAGCCGGGCGACCAGGTCACGACGGGTGGGGTCGGCCAGGGCGGCGAAGATCCGCGACAGCTGGTCATCGGTCACGGCGTCGTCCGTCCCAGGTATGCAACTGATCGGTTGATAAAAACCCTAGGCCGCCGCGTCGTGGATGTCAACCAGTTGGTTGAGAATGGGTGGGTTGCCGCCGCCACTAGGCGGCCGGGCCTTGGCCCCTGACGGGCTTAAGCCCAAGGGATGCGGAATAATCATCTGGTCAGGTCTCGGCCCACTACAGGATGAGGATGCGCAATGGCAGCTATGAAACCGCGTACGGGTGACGGCCCCATGGAGGTCACCAAGGAGGGACGTGGGATCGTCATGCGGGTTCCGTTGGAGGGGGGCGGTCGCCTCGTGGTCGAGCTCAACGCCGAGGAGGCAGCCGAGCTCGCCGGGGCGTTGCAGGAGGTCGTCGGCTAAGTTCGGCTCGTGCTGGACCCGGTCGCGCGAGCGGCCGGGTCTTTCTCTGCCCCTTCCTGACCTGAGGAGAAGCGTCGTGCTTCACCCGTCCAGCCAGGCCGTCAACGACATCCTGGCCGCCGCCGGACTGCCCGGTCGCGTCCGGATCCTCGACCGGCCGGCTCCCACGGCCGCGGCCGCGGCCGAGCAGCTCGGCTGTCCGATCGGCGCGATCGCCAACTCCCTGGTGTTCGCCTCCGCCGGGGACGAGCCGGTGCTGATCATGACCAGCGGTGCCCATCGGGTGGACCTGGACCGGGTACGCAGCGGCTACGGCCTCGATCTGCGCCGGGCGTCGGCGGACTTCGTCCGCTCGCACACCAGCCAGCCGATCGGTGGCGTCGCCCCGGTCGGTCACCCGGTCCCGATCCGCACCCTGGTCGACCGGGCCCTGGCCGCACATGACCCACTATGGGCGGCCGGCGGCATCCCGCACGCGGTGTTCCCGCTGAGCTACGCCGACCTCGTCCGGCTGACCAACGGCACGGAGGCCGACGTCGCCTGACGGCAGAACACCTAGGTCAACAGCTTCTTGACGTCGTCGTCGGTGAGCTGGTCGAAGTTCACGTACGCCAGGCCGACCGCGACGAAGTTGGCGGGCACCTGCGGGCACACCACCACATCGGCGACCTGGCGCAGCGCCTGCACGGCCGAGGCGGGCGCGACCGGTACGGCCACCACCAGCCGGGCCGGTTTCAGCCCGCGCACCGCAGACACGGCCGCCAGCATGGTCGAGCCGGTGGCCAGGCCGTCATCGACCAGGACCACGTCCGCACCGCCCAGGGGTGGCGCCTCCGCCGTCCCGAACGCCTGCTCCCGGCGCTCCAGCTCTGCCCGGGCCCGGGCCGCGGCCTCGGCGAAGATCCGATCGTCCACCCCCACGGCGGCGGTCGTCGTCGCGTTGCGGTAGGTCGAGACCTGCGAACCCACCCGGGCCAGCGCGCCGATGGCCAACTCCGGCCGCCCGGGAGCACCAATCTTGCGCACCACGAGCAGGGCCAGCGGAGCCGACAGGGCGGCAGCGACCTCGACCGCCACCGGAACCCCGCCGCGCGGAAGCGCCAGCACCACCGGTCGGTTGAATGGTCCGGTCCCGCGCACCGCCTCGCCCAGCACTCGACCGGCTGCCGTCCGGTCCCGGTATCTGCCCACCTTATTGAGCTCTTCTCGCACCCGTCATGCCCTGAGGGCTGCCCCCGTCGTCGCTCTTCGCCAACGGAAAGAGCGCCCTTCGCTCATCGTTCCTCCGGACGGCACCGGAGCGCTCCTCCGATGCTCGAAGAGCCGGCACGGCCTCAGCTCCCGTGTCGCTCTAGCGCCTTGCGGTAAACCTCCACCGTCTCGGCGGCGATCTTCGCCCAGCTGAACTCGTCGATGCAACGCTGCCGTCCGGCCTTGCCGAACCGGCGGGCCAGCTCGGGGTCGGCGGCCAGCTGGTTGATCTTGGTCGCCAGGCCGGTCTCGAACTCGGCGATGGCCGCCGGGTCGTCCGCCCGGGCCGGGTCGTAGGGCACCAGGTAGCCGGTCTCGCCGTCGACGACCACCTCGGGAATGCCGCCGACGGCCGAGGCGACGACGGCGGTCTCACAGGCCATCGCCTCCAGATTCACGATGCCCAGCGGCTCGTAGACCGAGGGGCAGGCGAACACGGTGGCGTGGGACAGGACCTGCCGGACCGAGGCTCGCGGCAGCATCTCCTCCACCCACAGCACTCCGCCCCGGCTGGCCTGCAGGTGGGCGAAGGCCTCGCCGAACTCACGCGAGATCTCCGGCGTATCGGCCGCTCCGGCCAGCAGCACCACCTGGGTGTCCGGCTCCAGCTGCTCGGCCGCCCGGACCAGGTGGACCAGGCCCTTCTGCCGGGTGATCCGTCCGACGAACACGACCGAGGGCTTGTCCAGGTCGATGCCCAGACCGGTGACAACCTCCGTCCCGGAGTCGGGTGCGAACTCGTCCGGGTCGATGCCGTTCTTGACCACGTGCACTCGGTCGGGATCGAGGTCGGTGTAGGACTCCAGCACGCCGGTCCGCATCCCGGCACTGACCGCGATCACCGCAGCCGCGCCCTCGAATGCGGTGCGTTCGGCCCAGGAGGACAGCTGGTAGCCGCCGCCGAGCTGCTCGGCCTTCCACGGCCGGTGCGGCTCCAGGGAGTGGGCGCTGACCACGTGGGGGATGCCGTGC
>DATHBQ010000213.1:0-8206 GCA_035296105.1 Propionibacteriaceae bacterium
GAACCAGACGGTCACCCCACCGGCCGCGTACCGTGCGAACGGGTCGTCGGAGTGGACGGCGATCCGGATGCCGGCGTAACCGAGGATGCCGAACAGTCCCAGCACCATCAGGCTGCCGAGCAGCCCGAACTCCTCGCCCAGCACCGCGAAGATGAAGTCGGTGTGCGCCTCGGGAAGGCTGCCCCACTTCTGCCGGCTGGCGCCGAGGCCGACTCCCCACCACCCGCCGGAGGCGATGGCCCAGAGGCCCGAGCTGGCCTGGTCGTTGATGCCGCCGGTGTTCAGGCTCGGGTCGAGGAAGGCGGCGAGGCGACGCATCCGGACCGGCGAGGTGACGAACATCGCCGCCACCCCGGCGGCACCCGCGGCAGCGAGGCCGGCCAGCACCGGCATCGGGGCGCCGACGATCCACAGGATGCCTGCGACGATGCCGGCCATCACCACCGCCGTCCCGGCGTCGCCCTGGAAGACCACGAGCAGGATCAGCAGACCGCTCACCGGCAGGAACGGGACCAGCAGGTGCTTGGGCTGGTCCAGCAGCCGCTGCTTGCGGGCCAGGACGTTGGCGCCCCAGACGATCATCGCCAGCTTGGCGAACTCGGCGGGCTGCAGGGCGAAGTTGCGGGAGCCGATGAAGAGCCAGTTCCGGTTGCCGTTCACGCTGATCCCCAGCGGCGTGTAGGTCAGGATCAGCAGCACCGCCGCCAGGCCGACCGCGAGCCAGCCCAGGGCCCGCAGGGTCTGCACCGGCAGCTTCATGATCACCACGGCGCCGACCACGCCGATCCCGAGGAACACCAGTTGCCGCTTGACGTAGTAGTACGAGTCGTCGTAGGCCACGTACGCGTTCACGCTCGAGGCTGACAGCACCATCATCACGCCGACCACGAGCAACAGCGAGACCGAGCCGAGCACCAGGTGGTAGCTGGTCAGCGGGCGGTCCAGCACACCGCGCAACCAGACCATCAGCCCCCCGTCCGAACCGGATCGGGACGAGGCGAGGTACCCGTGGGAGCCCGTGCGGTCCGGGCGCGGGGTCACTGTCTGGCTCACGAGCCCACCTCCCCCTTCCCGAGCTGCCGGACCGCGGCGGTGAAGGCCTCACCACGAGCGGCGTAGTCGGTGTACATGTCCTTGCTGGCGCAGCCCGGAGCCAGCAGGACGGCATCACCGGGTCTGGCCAGCTGATCGGCCGCCGCGACAGCCTGCGCCATGGCACCAGTGTCCGTGGCCGCGATCGATTTGACCGGGACGTCCGGCGCGTGTCGGGCCAACGCATCGGCGATGACCGCCCGGTCCGCGCCCAGCAGCACTGCCCCCCGGAGCCGGCCGGCGTGCGCACTGACCAGCTCGTCGAACGTCGTACCCTTCGCCTGGCCGCCGGCGATCCAGACGATCTTGCCCGCGGCCGAGGGCTCCCCGTACGCCCGCAGGGCCGCGTCGGCGGCGTGCGGGTTGGTGGCCTTGGAGTCGTCGACCCAGCGCACCCCGGCACGCTCGGCCACCAGCTGGATCTTGTGCGCGCCCAGGCTCGTCGCGCGCAGGCCGTCACGGACCGCCGTCGCCGGCACCCCGAACGAGCGGGCCAGCGCAGCGGCGGCCAGCGCGTTGGCCACCAGGTGGGGCGCGGGCGGCCGACCGGCTGCCGCCCCTGGCACGTCGCTCACCTTGGCCAGCTCGAGCGCCGAGTCCCGCCGCTGCTCGATGAAGGCCCGGTCGACCAGCAGGTCGTCCACCACCCCGAGCATGGACAGGCCCGGCGTGCCCAGGGTGAACCCGATGGCCCGGGCCCCCTCGACCACCTCGGCCTCCTCCACCATCCGCTCGGTCTCCGGGTCGGCCACGTTGTAGACGCAGCTGAATCGCACCCGCTCGTAGATCGTGGCCTTCGCGTCGGTGTAGGCCGCGTACGAGCCGTGCCACTCCAGGTGGTCGGGCTGGATGTTCAGCACCGCAGCCGAGTGCAGGGCCAGCGAGTGCGACCAGTGCAGCTGATGACTGGACAGCTCCACCGCCAGCACGTCGTAGCCCTCCCGGTCCAGCACGATCTCGGTGATCGGCCGGCCGATGTTGCCGACGGCGGCCGTGCGCAGCCCCGCGGCGGACAGGATCGCCGCCAGCATCTGGGTGGTGGTGGTCTTGCCGTTGGTGCCGGTGATGCCAAGCCACGGCACCGCCTTGGCCGTGCCCTGGCTCAGCCGCCAGGCCAGCTCCACCTCGCTCCAGATCGGGACGCCGCGGTCGGCGGCCTGGACCAGCAGCGGGGCCGATGCAGGCCAGCCGGTCGTGATCACCAGGTCGGCGCCGGCGGGCAGCTCGGCGGTGGAGCCAACGCCCAGGCGTACGGTGCCGCCGAGGGTCTCCAGCAGGGTGGCCTTGTCGGTCTTGGCGGAGTCGGCCCGGTCGTCGAGCACCGTCACCCGGGCACCGAACTCGAGCAGCCCGTCGGCGGCGGCGAACCCGGAGACCCCGATGCCGGCGACGACCACGTGGACCTGTGACCAGGGTGACGTCCCGTCGGCCTGTGGCAACCAGGCGATGCTCATGTCCCCGACACCCACTCGGCGTAGAAGATGCCCAGGCCACCGGACACGAACAGACCGGCGATGATCCAGAACCGCATCACGATGGTCACCTGGGCCCAGTTCAGCAGCTCGAAATGGTGGTGGATCGGCGACATCTTGAACAGCCTTCGGCCCTTGGTCAGCTTGAAGAACCCGACCTGCAGGATCACCGACATCACCTCGATCACCAGCAGCCCGCCCAGGATGACCAGCAGCAGCTCGGTCCGGGTGAAGATGGCCATCCCGGCCAGCGCGCCGCCCAGGGAGAGCGACCCGGTGTCACCCATGAAGATCTTGGCCGGCTCGGCGTTCCACCACAGGAAGCCGAAGCAGGCCCCGGCCAGGGCGATGGCCACCACTGCGAGGTCGTAGGGGTCACGGACCTCATAACACTTGGGCCCGGCCGAGGCGGTGTAGGCGCAGGACTGGTTGTACTGCCAGATGTTGACCAGGGTGTAGGCGCCGAAGATCATCACGCAGGCGCCGGCGGCCAGGCCGTCCAGCCCGTCGGTCAGGTTGACGCCGTTGCTGGCCGCGGCGATCAGCAGCATCACCCAGATGACCACCAGCACCACGGGCAGCCGCAGCCACTCGATGTCGCGCAGGAAGGAGATGTACTGCGAGGCCGGCGCGATGCCCCGGTCGTCGGGGAACTGCAGCGAGCCGAGGGCGAAGAGCACCGCGACGATCGACTGGCCGGCGATCTTGGCCTTGCTGCGCAACCCCAGCGAGCGCTGCTTGCTGATCTTGATGAAGTCGTCCAGGAAGCCCACCACGCCCAACCCGGTGAACAGGAACAGGATCAGCAGCGCGGAGGCTGATGGCGGCGTCAGCGTGATCAGGTGGCTGGCGAAGTAGGCCAGCAGCACAGCCGCGATGATGACCAGCCCACCCATGGTCGGGGTGCCCCGCTTGACGTGGTGCGAGGTCGGCCCGTCGTCGCGGATCAGCTGGCCGTAGCCCTTCTTGACCAGGATCCGGATGGCGAGCCGGGTGCCGAACAGGGTGGTGAGCAGGGCGATACCGCCGGCCAGCACGATCGTTCTCACGATCGCGCCTCCTGGTAGCCGAAACTCACGCGGGGGCCTCGCCGAACGCCAGGATCGCCTCCGCCACGGTGTCCAAGGCTAAGCCACGGGACGCCTTGACCAGCACGACATCACCGGGCGCGAGCCCGGCGAGCACCGCCGCCTGGGCCGCAGCCTTGTCGGGGAACGCGCGCACCGCCCCGTCGGTCAGGCCGCCGGCTCGGGCGGCCGCCGCCATCGGATCGGCGAACGCGCCGACCGCGACCAGCCGATCGATGCCTGCGGTCGCGACCAGGGCACCCAGGTCGGTGTGGGCACGCTCGGCCTCGTCGCCGAGCTCGAGCATGTCGCCAAGGACGGCCCAGGTCCGGCGCCGACGGTCATCGCTCAGCTCGGCCAGGGTCCCGACCGCGGCGGCCATCGAGTCCGGGTTGGCGTTGTACGCGTCGTTCAGCACGGTGACGCCGTCGTCGCGCTGGTGCAGCTCCATCCGCCAGCGGGAGCGGGCGCCGGCCCGGCGAAGTCCGGCCGCGACATCAGGAAGGTCCATTCCGAGGGCCAGGGCCGCCGTCGCCGCGGCCAGGGCGTTGCCCACCTGGTGCCGGCCGGGAACCTTCAGCGACACCTCGGCATCGTCGTCCGCCGCGCCGGGCAGACCGGCGGCGTGCAGCCGGAACGCGTAGCGCCCCGACGGGTCGGCCACCAGGTCGCTGGCCCATACTCCGGGGCCGGGCGGCGTGCCCTCCACGGAGAAGGCGAGCACGGTCGCCGCGGTGCGCTCCCGCATCCCCCAGACCAGCGGATCGGCGGCGTTCAGCACGGCCGTTCCGTCGGTCGGCAGCGCTTCGACCAGCTCTCCCTTGGCCTGAGCGATCGCCGGCTGACCGCCGAACTCCCCGATGTGGGCGTACCCGACGTTGAGCACCACGCCGACGGTCGGCGGGGCGATGTCGCAGAGGTAGGCGATGTGGCCGATCCCCCGGGCGCCCATCTCGGCGACCAGGAACCGGGTGTGCTCCTCGATCCGGCTCACGGTGAGCGGCACGCCCAGCTCGTTGTTGAGGTTGCCGGCCGGGGCCACGGTCGGTCCGACACTCTCCAGGACCTGGCTGAGCAGGTCCTTGGTCGAGGTCTTGCCCTGGGATCCCGTGATGCCGACGACGCGGAGCCCGCCGGGCGCGGCCCGGTCGACCAGGTGCCGGGCCAGCCGGCCGAGGGCGACCAGGGGGTCGGCGACCACCAGACAAAGCGCATCCGGCACCGGGTGCCGGGTCAAGGCGGCGGCCGCACCGCCGGCGTACGCGGCGGGGACGAAGTCGTGTCCGTCGGCCCGGGCGCCGGGCAGCGCCACGAACAGCGCGCCGGGCGGGATGCTGCGGCTGTCGGCGGCGATCGACGTGACCAGCGCAGCGGGGTCGCCCGGACCGACCAGGTCGGCGCCGAGCACCGCGGCGAGGTCGGCGACGGCCAGCGGGATCACCGGGCCTCCTCTGGGCGCAGCGCGGCCCATTCGGCCGCCACGACATCCGCGTCACTGAAGGGCAGCACGGCCCCGGCGATCTCCTGGCCCAGCTCGTGGCCCTTGCCGAGCACCGCGACCACGTCGCCCGGCCGGGCCGACTGGAGGGCCAGCCGGATGGCGGAGCGGCGGTCACCGCCGTCGACCACCTCTGCCGTTCCCGTGGCGGCCCGCGCACCGGCCAGGAGCTCGGCCCGGATCGCCGCGGGGTCCTCGCTGCGTGGGTTGTCGTCGGTGACCAGGACCAGGTCGGCATGCTGTGCCGCCGCGGCCCCCATCGGCCGGCGCTTGGCCGGGTCCCGGTCACCCCCGCAGCCGAGCACGGCGATCCGGCGCTGCGACTCCACCGCGTCCAGGGCGGCGGCCACCGCCTGGGGGGTGTGGGCGAAGTCCACATAGACCACCGGCGCGTCCTCGCCCAGGTCGACCCGCTGCATCCGGCCGGGGACCGACGCCTCGGCGAGGCCACCGGCCGCCGCCTCCACGTCGCCGCCGGTCACCTCGACCATGGCCAGGGCGGTGAGCGCGTTCCGTACGTTGAAGGCGCCGGGTAGGCCCAGGACGAACTCGATGGCGCGGCTCCGCAGCCGGGCGCGGACGGCGGTGCGGCCGTCGTCCCGGAGCTCGCAGCTCAGCGCCGCGACGTCGGTCGTGCCGCTGAGGCCGAGCGTGGTCAGCTCGACGCTGCCGTTGCGGGCCACCCGCTCGGCCAGCTCGCGACCGCGGGGGTCGTCGACGTTGATCACCGCGTGACGGGTGCGCTCCGGGGTGAACAAAGAGGCCTTGGCCTCGAAGTAGGACTCCTCGTCGGAATGGAAGTCGAGGTGGTCCCGGCCAAGGTTGGTGAAGGCGGCGACCGCGAACACGATGGCATCAGCCCGGCCCAGGGCCAGGGCGTGCGAGGAGACCTCCATCGACACCGCGGCGGCACCCTGCTCCTGCAGGTAGCCCAGCAGGCCCTGGAGCTCGGTCGCCTCGGGGGTGGTCACCGTGGTGCGGGTCGCCGCCAGGGGTTGACCGTCCAGGAAGTAGCCGATCGTGCCGACCACCCCGGTCCGGATGCCGGCCGCCCGGAGGGTGGTGCCGAGCAGGAACGTGGTGGTGGTCTTGCCGTTGGTCCCGGTGACGGCGTACATCGTCATCGCCTCGGCCGGCCGGCCGTAGATCGCCGCCGCAGTCTCGGCCATGGCCTGCCGGGGGTCGTCGATCACCACGATCGGCACCGGGGTTCCCGCCGACAGCCGGGCGCCGGCCGGGTCGGTCAGCACCGCCGTCGCTCCGGCCGTCACCGCCGCGGTGACGAACTCCGCACCGTGGTGTTGCCGACCGGGCAGGGCCACGTACAGGTCGCCGGGGCCGACCATCCGGGAGTCGAGGGTGATGCCGTGCACCCGCGCCGGTCCGGCACCCGGGAACAGGTCGGCCAGGCCGACCGCAGGACGATTCCGCGGCCGCAACGCGGACGGCGGGGAAGCAACAGACACGACGTTGACGTTAGCGAGTGCCCGCGGCGAAGCCGTCGAGGTCCATCGGGATCACTCCCACTCCGTCGGCCGGTTGGCGAGCGGCCGGGCGTCCGGGGCGACCGAGTAGCGAGGCAGCACGAGCTTCATCAGGTCCTTGTAGACCGGCGCGGCCGACCCGCTCCCCGACTGGGCCGCCTTCGGGTTGTTGATGACCACGTAGGTGAGGACTCGGGGGTCGTCCACCGGGGCAAAACCGACGAACGAAGTGACGTAGCCCCGATAGCACCTGCAGTCCGGATCGGCCCGCTCGGCAGTGCCCGTCTTCCCTCCGCTGGTGTAGCCGTCCAGCTTCAGAGCCTTCTGACCGTTCTCGCTCTCGACCACCGCACCCATCAGGTCGCGGACCTGGGCGGAGGCCTGTTCGGAGATCACCCGCCGAGGCGGCTCATGCTCGACCGGGACCTCCCGACCCTCAGCGTCGGTGACGCCGCGGATGACGGTCGGTGCGTGGTAGACGCCGCCGTTGATCACGCTGGCGACCGCGGCCGCCTGCTGGACGCCGGTCACCGCCAGGGCCTGGCCGAAGGCGATCTGGTCGCGTTGGCCCTCGGCCATCTTCTCCGGGGTGGCCAGGATGCCCCTCGACTCCCCGGGCAGCTCGATGCCGGTGCGGGAGCCGAGGCCGAACCTGGTCAGGTAGTCGTAGAGCGACTCCAGTGGCATCTGCCGGGCCAGGATGGCGGTGCCGATGTTGGACGACCGGGCCATGATCCCGCGCAGGTTCAGCTTGAGAATGTCGGCCTCGTGGGGGAAATGGTCCTTGATGAACCGATCGTTGGACTTCAGCCTGCGGGGCACCTCCACCTTGGTCTCCGGAGTCGCCGTGCCGGAGTCGATCAGCGCCGCGGCGGTCAGGACCTTCTGCACGCTGCCGGGCTCGTACGGCTCGGAGACGGCCCGATTGCCCAGGTTCGGCTTGTCCGACTTCTTGGGCTGGTTGGGGTCGAAGCCGGGGGCGTTGGCCAGGGCCAGGAGCTCACCGGTCCGGACGTCGATCACGATGGCGAATCCGGAGTCGGCGCCGAGGTCCCGGACCCGGGCCTCCACCAGCCGTTCGGCCGCCCACTGCACCTCGGAGTCCAGCGTGAGCCGGTAGTTCATCCCGTTGCGGGCCGGCTTGGTCTCGCTCTCCCCCAGCGGGATCCGGCTGCCGTTCGGCGCGCTCTCGAAGGTCTGCTCACCCTCCACGCCGGCCAGCTCGGTGTTGTACCTCCGCTCCAGCCCGCCGAGTCCCTGCCCGTCCGCACCGACGAACCCGATCACCGACGAGCCGACCGTCTTCCCCGGATAGGCCCGCACCGGGTCGGCCTCGCGGAAGACGCCGTAGATCTTGCGGGACGAGAGCTCGGTGGCCAGGGCGCTGTAGGTCAGCGCCGGCACCCGCTTCTTGAGGTAGACGAAGTGGGTCCCCTGCCTGGTCAGCAGCTCCGTCAGCTCGGCCGGTGGCATCTGCAGGTGCCGGGACACGATCTCGGCGATCTCCGGGGCGCGATCACGGGTCAGGGTCGGGTCCGCGGTGACGGCAACGGCGGGCTGGGTGGAGGCGAGCACCAGCCCGTTGCGGTCGAT
>DATHBQ010000214.1:0-1771 GCA_035296105.1 Propionibacteriaceae bacterium
GGTCGGGATCGGTGCGCAGCACCTTGACGTCGATCACCCGATCAGCGTAGCGAGCCGACTTGGCGACGGGCGACGCAATAGTGAACGGCCGGTGCCATGATGGGCCCACTATGGTCCGCCGACCGCCGGCCAAGTCCTCGATCCTGATCGCGGCCGCGCTGTTGGTGGCCCTGGTCGGCTGGACCTGGCTCACGTTCGCCTTCGGTCCCGTCCAGACCCTGGACGCCCGCTTGGTCGCTCCACCGCTCGACCCGCTGTCCCCCACCGCACAGATCGCTTCCGCGTTCTCGCTGCTCACCTGGCCGGGGGTGACCTACGCCGCCGTGGCCGGGATCGCGATCTGGGCGTTCCAGCGCCGGCTCCGTCAGCTCGCCGTGGCCCTCGGTCTGATCATCCTCACCACCTGGGGCATGACCCAGCTGCTCAAGATCGCCTTCAACCGGGCCCGACCGGAGGACGGCCTGAACCTGATCAGCATCTCGGGCTACGCCTACCCGTCGGGCCACATGAGCAGCATCGTCGCCGGCAGCATCGCGGTCGGCGCAACCTTCGCGGTCACCCGGCAGAGCGTCGCGACCCGGCTGTGGTGGCAGATCGGGGCGGGCGTGCTGGTGCTGGCCGTTGCGGTCGACCGGTGGATCCTCGGCGCCCACTTCATCACCGACATCGTCGGCGGCGCCCTGCTCGGTGCCCTGACGGCCACGTTCGCGCTGCTGGCCAGCGGGGTCCAGGTCCCCGGGTACGACCTGGTCACCGAGATCACCCGGACCCGGACCGTCGAGCCGGTGCCGATCGAGAGCCGGAAACGAGCGGCGGTGATCTACAACCCCACGAAGGTCCGGGACTGGGTGACGTTCCGGCGCCACGTCGAGTACGAGCTGCGCACCCGTGGCTGGGACAGGGCGCTCTGGCTGGAGACCACCACCGACGACCCCGGCCGGGCGATGACCGAGCAGGCCGTACGGGAGGGCGTCGACCTGGTCCTGGGCGCCGGGGGCGACGGGACCATCCGGGTGATCTGCTCCGGCCTGGCCGGCAGCGGCGTGCCGTTCGGCCTGATCCCGGCCGGGACCGGCAACCTGCTGGCCCGCAACATCGGGATCCCGCTGGACGAGGCCGCCGCGCTCGACGTGGCCTTCGACGGGACGGACAAGGCGGTCGACCTGGTCGCCCTCAGCGTGGACGGCGGACCGGAGGACCACTTCGCGGTGATGGCCGGCATCGGTATCGACGCCGTGATCATGGAGGGCACCGACCCCATCCTGAAGCGCACCGTGGGGAACGCGGCGTACTTCCTGTCCGCGGCGCGGCACGCCGGCCACCCGGCACTCCAGGCCACGATCCGGGTCGACGACGGCCCCACCCTGACCCGCAAGGCCCACGTGATCGTGATCGGCAACGTCGGGTTCCTGCAGGGCAAGATCCAGCTGATCCCGGGAGCCCGGGCCGACGACGGCAGGCTCGACCTGCTGGTCGCCTCGCCGCGCCGGGTGCGCGACTGGGTCCGGCTGACCACCCAGGTGCTGACCCGGCAGCAGCGGACCGACCGGCAGCTGGACCGGCTGACCGGTCGCCGGGTGTCGATCAAGGTGGACGGGCGCGATCACTACCAGATGGACGGCGACACGGTCGGCGAGTGCAGCACGATGACCGCCGAGATCCGGCCGGGCGCGCTGCGGCTGCGCATCCCGCGGGACTCGGCGCTGGCCGCTTCGCGGCACCACGACCAGGCGGCGGAGGCCCTGGCCTCGACCAACGGCTCGCACGGGCC
>DATHBQ010000215.1:0-3240 GCA_035296105.1 Propionibacteriaceae bacterium
GGCTTCGTGCTGGCTGCGCTGCTGGTCCCGGTCGTCCCCGCTGCGGCCGACCCGCTCGACTCGATCTGCGAGGAGGTGCCGGCCCCGGTGCGGCCGGACTTCCAGACGGCCGGGCTGGTGATGGACAAGCCAGATCCCGCCACGATCCCCGAACGGGCGCCCGACCCGTTCGCCGACCCGAACGTGCCGATCAGCTCGGTCTACGGCTGGGCCTGGCGCTACACCAACTACGACCTGGGCTGCGGCTCGGACTTCATCCGCGACCCCAGTGCCGTCGCCTCCACCAACCTGGCCAACATCGCCATGGCCGGGCTGGCCACGATGACCTCATCGGTGGAGTCGGTGGAGAACATGTCCCGCTCGGCCAACTTCGACTTCTTCGAGCCGGTGGTGGCCTCGGTGGCCAACACCCTGGACGAGCGCATCCTCACCGTCTGGCTCCCGTTGGCCCTGCTGGTGGTCAGCATCGTGCTGGCTTTCAGTGCGGTCCGGGCAACCTACTCCGAGACCTTCCGCCGGTTGATGGTTGTGGTCATCTGCGTGGCTCTGGCCGTGGTGGCGCTGGTGTTCCCGGTGCGCGCGACCGAGGTGATGGATGAGGGCGCCAAAGCCGTGTCTTCGGCGGCGCAGGCCGGCTTCAACCCGCGGGCCTCGGACCTGATCACCCGTGAGTCGCTCTACAAGACCTGGCTGGTGGGCAACTTCGGCTCGGCCGACTCGCCGACGGCGGTCGAGTACGGGCCGCGGCTGATGTCGGCGCTGACCTACACCTGGTCCGACGTCGAGGCGATCAAGGACGACCCCGATCGCCAGGAGGACATCGACAAGGCCAAGGCCGCCGAGTTCAAGAAGATCGCCGAGGAGGTGGAGAAGAAGGACCCGGCCGCGTACGCCTCACTGACCGGCAAGACCGACACCCGGACCGCTGGAACCATCCTGGGCGCGGTCTGGGTGGCCATCATGGGCTTCTTCGTCGCGTTGGCCGCGCTTATCACCATCCTGGCCCGGTTGATCATGATCGCCCTGGTGCTGGCGGCGATGGTCGGCACGGTGGTCGGCGTGGTCCAGTTCGCCGTGCTGCAGCGGATGTGGGACCTGTTCACAGCGGCGATCATCAACATCGTCAAGTTCACCATCGCCGCCGGGGTGATGACCCTCATCCTGGGGGCGATCCAGACCGCGGACGTGGGTACGGGCTGGCGGCTGCTGTTCGCCATCGTCGCCACGGTGATCGCGATCATGATCACCAAGCCGATCCAGTCGTTCAAGTCGATGGCCGGGCTCGACCCGACCCGCAGCTATCTCAGCGCCCTGCTGCGCCGGGCCGGCGGGACCGCGCTCGGCGTGGTCGCCGGCAACCGGCTCAGCCAGCGCGACGACGCCGACCGAGGGCCGGGCGGCTACCCGGGCATGGCGCCAGTGGAGTCCGGGGTGACCTACAGGGTGCAGCCGGTCGAGCCCTCCATGCCGCCGCTGCCGTCGCCCCAGGCGGTGCCGACCACCGCGTACGGGAGCGCCGGAACCATCGGCTGGGCCGGGGCCGAGCGGCTCGCCGGGGCCGGTCCGCGGCCGGCGCTGGAGGGCAGCCGCCGGAGCGCGCCAGAGCCCGTTCGGACCAGCCCGAACGCTCTGCCGCCGGAGCCCGAGATCGTCATCCCGCCCGAGAACCCGCCGCAGCTGCGGCCGGTCACGGTGGTGCCGATCGTCCCCGGCGTCGACCTGCGGCGTCCGGTGGTGGCCGAGCAGACCACGCTGTCCGTGGGCGCTCCGGCGCCACCGACCGACCCGGCCCGGGTCGACCCCGGTCCGATCCGGGTCGGCAGCAGCGTCGATCCCGGTCCGGCGGAGCGTACGCCGCGGCTCACCATCGCGTCCGCGGCCACCAGTGCTGCGCCGGGCGACCACACCACCCGGGTGACCCCCGTCGAACCGCCACCGGTGGCCCGGCCCGTCGAGCCGGCGGTATACCCGACCGGGATCGTGGTGCAGAACGAGCCCGGTGTCTACCGGACCGGCGGACAGTTCAAGGTCGACGAGTACGTGCGCTTCCCCGAACCTCAGGTCGACGCCAACGGTGAGGAGACCTGGACGCCGTTGTACCACGCCGCCAAGGCGAAAGCGCGCTGATGAGGAGCAACCCGCTGGACGGTCCCGGCATGGGCTACGGCCCGGCCGCCGGGTTCGACCGCCGCGGGTCCCCGGTGGTCACCGTGGTGCTGGCCCTGGTCTGCCTGGTGCTCGCGGCCACCCTGGCGTTCGTGCTGCTCCGGCCGACGGGCGGCCTGACGGCTGCCCCGGTGGTCACGGTGACCGCCACCCCAGCCGCCTCGGCCCCGAGTGCGGCACCGGCGCCGTCGACCGCGGCCCGATCGGCGACTCCATCGCCCTCCGTCACACCGAGTGGCACCGACGCGACCGAGCGGGCCGACGAGCCCGAGGGGGTCCGGGACGCGGTCGCGGCCTTCATGCGGGCCTGGCTGGAGCGCGAGCCCGACGTCCGCATCCCGTTGCTCCAGGTGTCGGCGACGGAGAGCCTGACCGAGAAGCTGAGCGACGTGGACCCGCGTAAGATCCCCAAGGCGAAGCCGGCCGGGAAGCCGGTGATATCCGCGGCGAGCGACTACTCGGCGGTCGCCGACCAGAAGCTGTCGGACAAGAGCACCGTGCGGATGGAACTCGTCTACGACCCGGCCAGCCGCTACGGGTGGCTGGTCGACTCGGTCGGCCCGCTGGAGTAGGGGCGCCTCCCGTGAACCCGACCGTGGCGAAGATGGCCGGCCAGATCGCCCTGTCCCTGGTCCGCAGCCGGACCGGGCGGCGGCTGCTGGTCGCCGTGCTGGTGCTGCAGCTGATCGCACTGACGGTGATCCTGTGGCTGCCCACGTACTTCGCCTCGATCACCGCGACGTCGGTGCAGCGGATCGTCGTCGCAGCGCCGAGCAACTGCGGCACCGAGACGACGACGGCGATCGCCGACGACGGGTCGCCGCTGCCGCGGGTCAGCGATCTCAGCCCGAAGCAGGTCGAGGTGGGTCGAACCATCTACCTGACCGCCTTGGGCGTGGGGATCGACGAGAAGTGGTCGACGGCCAAGACCGAGCGGGCGGTGCTGGTCGCCCTGGCGACGGCGATGCAGGAGTCCCAGCTGGGCGCGTATCCGGGCATCGACCGGCCGAACGGCGACGGGGACGCCGGAGTGTTCCAGCAGCGGCAGAAGCCGGGCTGGTACGGCACGTTGGC
>DATHBQ010000216.1:0-6116 GCA_035296105.1 Propionibacteriaceae bacterium
CACCTCGTCGACCTGGGCGACCAGCGAGACCACGGCGTCCAGCCGGGTGCCCTTGGTGTCGAGGGCGGCGTCCAGCGTCTTGACCTGGTCCAGGGTGCGCGGGTATCCGTCGAGCAGGAAGCCTCCGGCACAGTCCGGCTGGGTGAGCCGCTCGAGCACGATGGCGTTGGTCACCTCGTCGCTGACGTAACCCCCGGAGTCCATGATGGCCCGGACCTGGTGGGCCAGCGGGGTGTCGGCGGTCTTCATGGACCGGAAGATGTCGCCCGTGGAGATGGCCGGGATCCCGTAGTGCTCGGCGATCAGGCCGGCCTGCGTTCCCTTGCCCGCCCCCGGCGGACCCATGATGAGGAGGCGCATCAGCGGAGGAACCCTTCGTAGTTGCGTTGCTGAAGCTGGGACTCGATCTGCTTCACCGTGTCCAGGCCGACGCCGACGATGATCAGGATCGAGGTTCCGCCGAAGGGGAAGTTCTGGTTGGCGTTGAGCAGGATGAACGCGACCGACGGGATCAGGGAGATGAGCCCGAGGTAGAGCGAGCCGGGGAAGGTCAGCCGGGACAGGACGAAGGCGAGGTAGTCCTCGGTGGGTTTGCCGGCCCGGATGCCCGGGATGAAGCCCCCGTACTTCTTCATGTTGTCGGCCACCTCCTGCGGGTTGAAGGTGATCGCGACGTAGAAGTAGGCGAAGAACACGATCAGCAGGAAGAACGAGGCCATGTAGACCGGGTGGTCCCCGGTGATGAAGTTGGCCTGGATCCACCGCGACACCTCGTTGTCCGGCTGGAACTGCGCGTACAGCGCCGGCAGGTAGAGCAGCGACGAGGCGAAGATGACCGGGATGACGCCGGCCTGGTTGACCTTGATCGGAATGTAGGTGGAGGTTCCGCCGAACATCCGCCGCCCCACCATCCGCTTGGCGTACTGCACCGGGATGCGGCGCTGGGACTGCTCGACGAAGATGACCCCGGCCATCACGACCAGACCCAGGGCGATGACCAGCAGGAAAACCACCCAGCCCTGCTGGCCCGGCCGAGCGACCTTGAGGCTCCACAGCGCGCTCGGGAAGGTGGCCGCGATCTGGGTGAAGATGAGCACCGACATGCCGTTGCCGACCCCGCGCTCGGTGATCAGCTCACCCATCCACATGATGATGCTGGTGCCGGCGGTCATCGTCAGGATCATCACGATGACGGGGAAGATCTCCTTGCTGTAGACCAGCCCGGTGCAGCCGGTGAACAGCCGGTCGTTGACCGCGACGGTGACGAAGGCGGTGGCGTTGAGCACGGCCAGCACCAGGGTCAGGTAGCGGGTGTACTGGGTGATCTTCTGCTGCCCGGCCTGGCCCTCCTTCTTGAGCGCCTCCAGCCGCGGGATCACCACGGTGAGCAGCTGCAGGATGATGCTCGCGGTGATGTAGGGCATGATGCCCAGCGCGAAGATGGCCAGCTGCAGCAAGGCGCCGCCGGAGAACAGGTTGATCAGCGAGTAGAGGCCCTGCTGGTCACCGGCGGTGGCCTGGGTGAGGCAGAAGTCGACCTGGGCGACGTTGACGTTGGGAGTGGGGATGATCGAGCCCAGCCGGAACACGGCCAGGATCCCCAGGGTGAAGAAGATCTTCTTGCGTAGGTCCGGTGTCCGGAATGCGTTGGCGAACGCGGCGAGCACTCCTGCCCTCCCTCTCTGGTATGACCGCCCTGTCAACGCAGAACAGCTTGTCCCGCCGGACCGCCCGACTTTATCAAGAACCGGCGGATTCTCAGATTTGTCCGGACGCGGCTCCCCCCAGTCTCGCCCCGCTCTTCAAGGGGTCGTGTGACGTGAGCCGTTCCCCCTACGCTGACGCCGTGAAGATTCTGGTCGGTTACATCCCGGCGGCGGAGGGTGTCGCGGCCTTCGACTTCGCGGTCGAGCATGCGAAGCTGACCGGCGCCCACCTGACCGTGCTGAACACGGGCAAGAACGGCGACTACTCGGACCCGGTCTACGCCAGCAGCACTGACATCGACGCTGTCGAGGCGGAGCTCGGCAGGTCCGGCCTGGAGTACGAGATCCGCCGTCCCAACGATGGACTGAGCGCGACCGACAGCATCCTCGGCGTCGCTGAGGAGATCGGGGCCGACCTGCTCGTCATCGGGCTGCGTAAGCGGTCCGCGGTGGGAAAGCTGATCACCGGCAGCACGGCGCAGGCGGTGCTGCTGACCTCCCCCGTGCCGGTGGTCTGCGTACCCGCCGGAGCCAAGACCGGCTGACCCTTGGGGCGACTCGGGCATTGCGGGTGCCGGAGGTCGGCCATCGTTGGGGCCACGTCGCTGTCGGCGATCTCGTGGGGCGCCCAGCATCCGGGGATCCTGCGCCGGGCGGCCCGCCGGCTGGTCGCCGCCGGTGAGGTCGAGATGATCCAGGGCGACCGCGTGGTCGACCACGTCGACCGCCGCCGGCGAGGTGAGGAAGAGCCGGTGGGCGGTGTCCCGCCGGCCGATGGACTCCTCGGCCCGGGTGTCGTCGGCCAGCCGGGTAGGCCGCACGGCCGGCTGTCGCGGTCCACCTCCGTCACGGCGGACCTCCTCTCCGACTGACGACCCGGGCCTGGTCAAGGGCCACCCGGGCGACGAACATCCGGCACTACGATCGCGGCAGTGTCCGAGAGCGAGTGGGTCGACTACCAGGCCTGCCCCCGGGAAGTTCGGCACCTTCAGCTGGGGGCTGGGGCCTGCCGACTCTGCGCCCAGCCCCTGCCGTTCGACCGGACCCTGGCGAGGGCGGGGAAGTTCCACTGGCTGGTCTGGCAGCAGCAGCTCGACTGGGCCGACCGGTACCGGCCCGGCCGGGTCCTCGACCTGACCGCCGAGGACTTCGTGACCTGGGCCGCGACCAACCCCGAACAGCACCGGGCCTACGCGGGGTTCCTCGGCGGGGCGGCCACGTTCAGCCCGGCGGACTTTCCCCGACCGACCCGGGGGTACCTGCTCGCGCCGGGGCAGCCGCCGACCACGGTGATCCTGCAGCCCGACGGCGCCGTCGATCGGCCCGAGCATCCCGGTCCCGGCCGATGGGGTCTGGACCCGGCCGGCCTGCTGGTGCTCTACCTCGACCGGGTCCAGTACCGCATCCTCGGCCAGCGGCCGGGGTTGCATCCCGGACGACGGGTGAGCGCCGGGTCGACCAGCGGCGAGCCGGTGTTCCTGGGGCTGTGGTCGGATGCGGCCACCACCACGGCCGTCCGGGCGGCCGGACGCGGAGCCACCGGGTTGCGAGGTAGCGCCGGGCGGGAGTTTAGCGAGCAGGACCTGTTCATCGGCGCTGGTCCGCAGGGGACGGTGCTGGGACCACCGACCCGGGTGCGGATCGACCCGGATCCCGACCGGCGGCGGGTGACCTATCGGCGCGGAGCGAGCCGGGTCGTGCTGGACGGCGGGCCGGTCTACCGTGGCGCGGGCGACTACGCCGACTGGCGGCTGACCTTCCTCCGGCCGCTCGGCGCCCTAGCCTAGTGTCCTGACACTAGCCGCGGGGAGCGAACGGGCCGAGGACCAGGCCCGCAGGGACGGCCACGAAATCCTCCCAGCGGTCGAACAGCCGGCCGGTGTGGGCGAGCAGCGACGGCCGGGGACCGGGGCGGGTGCGGGCCAGGATCCAGGAGGTGCCGCCGGAGCCGTTGCCGGCGGGCGGGGTCAACACCGCGTCGACGCAGTGCAGCACCAGCGCGGACCGGAGCGCGGCCGGCGCCACCACGGGATCCGGCCACCGGTCCCACAGCAGGACCACCAGCTGCCGCCGGGCCGGGGCGTCGCCGGCGTCGGTGACCACGGCCGCGGAGACGGCGGCGAGGGCGGCGGTGGGGTCGGGTGCCGGTCCGAGGTCGGGATAGCGCGGCATCACCCGTACGCCGTAGGGCACCTGGTCACGCAGCACCCAGGCGACCTGGCGGCCGGTGGCCACGCCGACACTCACCCGCACGTCGGGCCGGGACCCGGCCGCGTCGAGGAAGTCAGCCAGCGAGGCGCGAAGCACCGAGGTGGCGTTCATCCCGACCAGGTACGCGGCGAGCGGCTCGGGCGGTGCCGGCGGCTCGGCTGGGGCCGGCGGGGACACCGGCGCAACCGTCGGATCCGGAACCGACGGGAATGTCGCCGGTTCAGCGGGCGACGGGCCGGCGAGGGATGACGGCGTCGGCGCGGCCGGCGGGACGCTGGTGATCTGGGGCCCGGTGCCCGGCCGGGGGGCGGACACCGGCACCGGCTGGGCCCCGGCCGGGTGCAGCACCGCCGTCGGCGCCTCCGCCGCGCGCATCAGCTCGGGGTGCAGATGCAGGGCGACCGGCTCGTACCGGTCCAGGGCGAACGTCATCGGTCCCGCACCTCGCACCCGGTCAGACTCATGTCCGCGCCCACGGCCAGCGGGTCCGCTTCGGGTCCTCGGCGACCTCGAGGACCGCAGCGAGGGTCGGGCTGAGGTCGGCCTGGCGGGTGATCTCCGGCCAGTAGCGACGGAGCAGCGGTCGGGCGACCTCGGGGGTCCGGGCGCCGAGCACGTCGAGCACGAAGAGCCGGGTGGTCCGGCGGGTGCCCAGCAGCCCGACCACCAGCACGTTGAGCTCGGCGTCCGGCCAGTCGCCCATCCGGGCCAGCAGGGCCCGGGTCGGCATCCGCTGCTCGGCGACGTACCGGTCCACCAGCGCGGCGAACGCGACCGGCTCGCGGGCCACGGCATCGACCAACGACACGGCGGGCGGTCCCCCACCATCCACCCAGTCGGCCAGCCGATGCTCGGTCACCACCGACCAGACGGAGGTGTCGGCGTACCAGTCGAAGGCGGTCACCGGCGCGCTCCCCCGCCGCCCGGTCGAGGCGGCGACGAGGTCGGCCAGCGGCGTGGCCGCGATGACCACCGGACCCTCCTTCTTGGCCAGCTTGTGCACCGCCGGCAGCACCGATCGGGTGAAGGCCGTCGGACCCAGCAGCCCGACCAGTTGATCCTGCAGCTGGCCCTGGTCCCGCACGGCCAGGCCGGCCGGACGGGCCACGGCGCGGGCCAGCAGCCCAGCGAGGTCCGCGTCCGGCTCGGCCAGTCGGGCGGCCAGAGCCGGTCGGGCCTCGGGGTCGAGCAGCCCGGAGAGCAGCAGGTGGGTCGATCCGGTCTCGTCCACCCGCTCCAGGAACCGCCGCCACAGCGGTCCGGTCAGCAGCCGCCGCACGTCGTCCGCGCCCAGCCGGTCCAGCCGGCCGGACTCCAGCTGGGCCCAGCCGAACAGCTCGGACACGCTGGTCACCCGGTCCAGTCCGGGTCTCGGTCCCGCCGCGGTCAGCGCGGCGACGACCGCCGCGGTGGACCCGGTCGGCTCGGGCGCGCCGGCGTCGAGATCGACATCGACGGGCCCCGGCCGCGAGAACGGCGGCACGGCCACCGAGAGCCGCAGTCCCTCGGTGGCCGGGTCGCCGGCGAAGGTGGCGAGGGACAGCCCGACGGCCAGTCCGTCGGGCAGCACGCCGATCATCTGACGCACCAGCCGCTCGGCGCGCTCGGCGTCCCGGCTGGCGAGGACCATCGGGCGGCGGTCGGCCAGGCACTGCAGCAGCACCGCCAGCACCGCCTCGGTGGTGCGGTCGAGGCCAGGCGGATCCTCCGGACCGTATACCGGTACCTCGACGGTCGGCCAGCCGGCGTCGGCCTCGCCAGCCGGCTGTTCGGTCCGCAGCAGGCCCTGGTCGGCACAGCCGAACAGGTCCCGCGGTCCCAGCCGGCCGGTCGGGTCGAGCAGGGCGTGCACCACGTACTGCCCCGGCCGGGCGGCGCCCACGGCGTACGTCTTGCTGATCAACAACGACCCGGTGTCGGTGCGCTCGTAGGTCAGGCAGCGCGGCGGCACGGCGCCTTCGTCGACCAGGGCGGCAGCTCCCTGGTCGAGGAAGCGGGCGCGGATGCCCAGACCGGCATCCCGGTCGCCGACCGGCAGCCGCCACCCGGGCGAGGCGAAGACCGGACCGAAACCGTCACCGCCCAGCAACGAGTTGGTCGACCAGCCGAGCACCACCTGCTCGCAGCGCACCGTCTCAGACATAGGTCCCCGGTCGCCCGATCAGCCGCAGGCCGTGCAGCACGGCGAGCAGCGGCTCC
>DATHBQ010000217.1:0-2788 GCA_035296105.1 Propionibacteriaceae bacterium
CCGGCCGCCGTCGGCCGAGCCGCTGCAGCCGCGCGCCGAGCGCGACGGTCCCACCGGCCAGCGTCGCGACGTACGCCAACCCGGCGAGCTGTGAGTCCCGGTAGGTCAACCGTTCCAGCGCCGCCGCCGCCGTGCCGAACCCGGCGACCGGGTGGAGCCGGCGCGGGTCACCGACCAGGGCGTCCGCGGCGTACCCGAGGGCCAGGCCGCAACCGATCGCTGGGGCGCGTCCACTCATCCTGGCCGGCACCGCGCGCCCGCGGGGGTTCAAGGGAGCAGCCCCCCTGCTCGAACTAGGCTCATCCGCCATGGCCTCGCGACGGATCCTGGTCACCGGCGGCATACGGTCCGGCAAGTCCGCGTACGCCGAGAAGCTGCTGGCCGAGCAGGCCGCGGTCACCTACCTGGCGCCCGGACCGCCCGCGGATCCGGCGACCGACCCGGAGTGGGCCAGCCGGATCGCCGTGCACCAGGCCCGTCGGCCGGCGCACTGGACCACGGTGGAGCCCGACGACCTGCCCGTCGCCCTGCGCGCCGCCGCCCGGCAGGCCGTCATGATCGACTCGCTGGGCAGCTGGCTGACGACCGCCCTGGACCGGCTCGAGGCCTGGAGTACGCCGCCCGAGGCGTGGGCTGACGCGCTGACCGACCAGGTCACCGACCTGGTGGACGCCTGGCGGTCCTGCCGCCGCATCGCGGTCGCGGTGACCAACGAGGTCGGCCTCGGGCTGGACTCCGAGCACCGGTCGGGCCGCATCTTCACCGACCGGCTGGGTGATCTCAACCAGGCCGTGGCCCGGGCCAGCGACGACGTGATCCTGATGGTCGCCGGTCGCGCCCTGCCGCTCTAGGACCGGCACACCGCGCTCATACCGCGACCCCGACCAGCATGATCGTCAGGGCCACCTCGATGCTGGCGCCCATCACGTCCCCGGTCACCCCGCCGAGCCGGCGTACGCAGCGCCAGACCAGCAGCAGCACCCCGACCGCGGCCACCACCGCGGCGATCGCCCCGAGGGCGTAGCTGCCGCCGATCAACGTCTGACCGACCCCGAGGATCACCGCCACGGCGAGCCAGGCCAGGAACGCCGCGATCCACGGCACCGAGCCCGCGACGGCGACGCCGAGACCCTGGTTCTTCGCCGCCGGCACGCCGCGCCGGCAGGTCAGGGCCAGCGCGCAGCGGGAGCAGCAGATGATCGCCCCGAGGTAGATGGCGCTGGGCAGGTCCACCACGATCCGGCCGACCGCGGCCGCCTGCAGGCCGATGATGATCATCAGGGCCACCGCCCCCATCGGGCCGGTGTTGCCGCGGGCCATGATCTTCAGCGCCCGCTCGCGGTCCCAGCCCGAGCCGAGGCCGTCGACCGTGTCGCCGAGGCCGTCCAGGTGCATGCCCCGGCTGCCCAGCGCGAGGGTGCCGACGACCAGCAGGCCGACGACGAGCTCGGGCAGGCCCGCCGCGCTGGTTACCCAGCTGACGCCCACGGCCACCGCGGCCAGCGGGACCACGGCCAGCGGCGCGATCATCATCGCGCGGGCCGCCATCGGACGGTCGATCTCCGGGATTGGTCCTGACGGAATGACGGTCAGCGTCCCCGCCGCCAACCGCAGCCCCTCCAGCGCCATTACGTTCGCTATCCCCCCGAGGTCAGATCCGACAGCAGAGCCATCTCGGCCAGCAGCAGCCCCGCAGACCGCAGCACCGGCAGGGCGAGGAGGGCACCCGTGCCCTCGCCCAACCGCAGACCAAGATCAAGTATGGGCGTCAGCCCGAGTTTGTCCAGCGCGAGCTGCTGGGCCGGCTCGGTGGACCGGTGACCGGCGGCGCACCAGCCGATCACGCCGGGCTCCAGCTCCTCGGCGACGGCCAGCTCGGCCAGGGACACGATGCCGTCCAGCAGCACCGGTACGCCGCGCCGCGCCGCCGTACACAGGAAGCCCACACCTACCGCCAGGTCGGCCGAGCCGAGCCCGGCCAGCCGTTCCCGGGGATCGGCCACGCGGTCGCCCATCCGCTGGAGGGCCTGGGCCAGGACGGCCGTCTTGTGGGTCAGCCGCTCGTCGTCGATGCCGGTGCCGCGGCCGACGACCTGCTCGGCACCGACCCCGAAGGTGGCGGCGATCAGGGCGGCCGCCGGAGTGGTGTTGCCGATACCCATGTCGCCGAGGATCAGCAGGTCGGCGCCGGCCGCGATCTCCGCATCGGCCACCGCGCGACCCACCGCCAGTGCCTGGCGGCACTGGTCCATCGTCAGGGCGTCCTGCCGGTGGAGGGGCTGCGACGGGCCGATGTGGTACATCGACACCTCGGCCGGCAGGTCGGCCAGGTCGTCGTCCACGCCGAGGTCCAGGACCCGGAGCGCCACGCCATGCTGCCGGGCCAGGGAGCTGGCGCCCGCCACCCCGGCGACGAAGGCCCGCACCATGGCGGCGGTGACCTCCCGGGGATACGCCGAGACGCCGTTGTGCGAGACCCCGTGGTCGCCGGCCAGGATCACCGCTCGGACCCGGTCCAGCGGTCGGGGCGGGCACACCCCCTGGCAGGCCGACAGCCAGGCGCCGAGATCCTCCACCCGGCCGAGCGCCCCGAGTGGTTTGGCCAGCGCCTGGAGGCGCGAGTGGGCGTCGGCGTAGACCCGGGTGGAGGGAGGGCGGATCACGTCAGGATGGAGTCGGGGCGAGCTGCGGGCCGCTCTGCGGGGCGAGCCGCACCCACGAGACGGTGAGCGAGCTCGGCCAGGACAATCCCGAGGACAGCCCACAGGGCGAGCGAGGTGACGAAGCT
>DATHBQ010000218.1:0-2465 GCA_035296105.1 Propionibacteriaceae bacterium
TACACCGTCGGCGTGGAGCAGAAGGGCACCGATGGCTCGGACGAGTTCCGGGTCGGCATCGTGCAGGCCGGTACCGAGGTCGCCTACACCTTCGCCAACCCCAAGGGCGACTTCAACTTCACCGAGAACCAGTGGAACACCATCGCCGTACGAGCCGGCGAGCGCGTCACCCAGGTCAACTGAGGCCCGGGCCGGTCCCCGGCCAGGCAAAGAAACTGCGGGCCTACCCGGTGGTGGTCAGCGAGGTCATCACCTGGCGCATCAGCTCGGCGGTCTCGCTGGGCGTCTTGCCGACCTTGACGCCGGCGGCCTCGAGGGCCTCCTTCTTGGCCGCCGCAGTGCCCGAGGAGCCGGAGACAATGGCGCCGGCGTGGCCCATGGTCTTGCCCTCCGGCGCGGTGAAGCCGGCGACGTAACCGACCACCGGCTTGTCCACGTTCGCCGCGATGTACTCGGCGGCCCGCTCCTCCGCGTCGCCGCCGATCTCACCGATCATCACGATGGCGTCGGTGTCCGGGTCGTCGGCGAAGGCGGCCAGGCAGTCGATGTGGGTGGTTCCGATCACCGGGTCGCCGCCGATGCCCACGGCGGTGGAGAAGCCGATGTCCCGCAGCTCGTACATCATCTGGTAGGTCAGCGTGCCCGACTTCGACACCAGCCCGATCCGGCCGGCCCTGGTGATGTCGGCGGGGATGATGCCGGCATTGGACTGGCCGGGCGAGATCAGCCCCGGGCAGTTGGGCCCGATCAGCCGGGTGGACGAGCCCGAGGTCAGGGTGAAGAACTCCGCGCTGTCCTTGACCGGTACGCCCTCGGTGATCACGACACAGAGCGGCACCTCGGCCTCCACCGCCTCCACCACGGCGGCCTTGGTGAACCGGGCCGGCACGAAGATCACCGTGACGTCGGCCCCGGTCGCCTGCACCGCCTCGCCGACGGAGTTGAACACCGGTACGGCGCCCTGGTCGAACTCGACCGTCTGACCGCCCTTGCCCGGCGTGACCCCACCGACGATCGACGTGCCCGACGCCAGCATCCGGGAGGTGTGCTTGCGACCCTCCGAGCCGGTCATGCCCTGGACCAGGACCCGGGAGTCCGCGTTGAGAAAGATTGACACCGTCTCCCCTTCCTATCCGGCCGCAGCCAGCTCGGCGGCCCGGCGGGCCGCTCCGTCCATCGTGTCGACCTGCTCGAGCCCCGGCAGCTTCGCATCGGTGAGGATCTGCCGGCCCAGATCGGCGTTGTTGCCGTCGAGCCGGACGACCAGAGGCACGTCCACGTGCTCGTCCCGGCTGGCCAACAGCTCGAAGGCCTGGACGATCCCGTTGGCCACGGCGTCGCACGCGGTGATCCCGCCGAACACGTTCACGAACACGCTGCGCACCTGCTCGTCGGAGATGATGATCTCCAGCCCGTTGGCCATCACCTCCGCGCTCGCGCCGCCGCCGATGTCGAGGAAGTTGGCCGGCTTGGGCTGGCCCGTGAACTCCTCTCCCGCGTACGCCACGACGTCCAGGGTGCTCATCACCAGGCCCGCACCGTTGCCGATGATGCCCACCGACCCGTCGAGCTTGACGTAGTTGAGGTCCTTGGCCTTGGCCGCCGCCTCCAAGGGGTCCTCGGCGGACTTGTCGGCGAGCGCCTCGTGCTCCGGGTGGCGGAACGCCGCGTTCTCGTCCAGCGACACCTTGCCGTCCAGCGCAATGATCGACCCGTCACCCGTCTTGACCAACGGGTTCACCTCGACCAGCGTGGCGTCCTCGCTCTGGTAGAGCTGGCCCAGCAGCTGCAGCACCCGCGCGATCTCGGTCGCATCGTCGCCGCTGAACCCGGCGGCGGACACGATCTCGGCGGCCTGGGCCTGGTCGATGCCCACCTGCGGGTCCACCGGCACGCGGGCCAGGGCCTCCGGCCGCTCCACCGCAAGCGTCTCGATGTCCACGCCACCCTCACGGGAGCACATGGCGAGGTAGCGGCGGTTGGCCCGGTCCAACAGCAACGAGAAGTAGTACTCCTCGGCGATGTCGGCGCCCTCGGCGATCATCACGGTGCGGACCGTGTGGCCCTTGATGTCCATGCCGAGGATCTCGCCGGCCCGTTCGGCCGCCTCGTCCGGGTTGCGGGCGATCTTCACCCCGCCCGCCTTGCCGCGGCCACCGGTCTTGACCTGCGCCTTGACCACCACCACCGGCGTGCCGATCTCCGCGGCAGCGGCCCGGGCCTCCTCCGGCGTCGTCGCGGTGATGCCCCGGAGCACGGGTACGCCGTGCGCCTCGAACATGTCGCGAGCCTGGTACTCGTACAGATCCACCTGGGCCTCCTGACCTTCCCGCAGCCCCGCGTACGGCACCGGTGCCGCCCGCGCGAACAGGCCAGTCAGGAGCCTAGTGGGCCAGGCTTCCCGGAGCGGCATCCGGTCGTATCGACGGCCGCCGGCTGAGAGTCGGACAAGTCGGGTCTAGCCA
>DATHBQ010000219.1:0-2022 GCA_035296105.1 Propionibacteriaceae bacterium
TTCGACCAGGAGCACCCCGAGCAGCTCTGGATCGGCACCGAGTACGGGTCGCAGCTGCTGGTCCGCGACCCGAACCAGGGCTCGCCCGAGCAGCGCCGGCTGGCCATGCTGCCGGCCGGCCACGCCGAGGGTTACGCGCAGTGCTTCGAGCGGTACGTGGCCGACTCCTACGCCGCCGTGGACGCGTACAACGGCGAGGGTGACCGCCCCGAGGGCCTGCCGACCTTCGCCGACGGGCTGCGGGCGGCGCAGATCTGCGACGCGATGCTGCGGTCGGCGGCCAGCAAGGAATGGGTGTCGGTCGGCTGAGCTCGCAGATGCGCCCTGAGCCTGTCGATGTGCCCTGAGCCTGTCGAAGGGCCATCGATGGCGTCACGCACTTCGACGAGCGCAGTGCGCAACGCCGAGCACGCGTTCGTCCGCTCGTTGGCCGACGGCGGGGACCGGGCCGACCTGGGCGGCAAGGGCGCCTCCCTCGCCCGGCTGGCGGCGGCGGGGTTGCCGGTGCCGGAGGGCTTCGTGGTCACCGTGGCGGCCTTCCGGGCGTACGCGGCCGCCCGATCGATGCCCGCCGACGTGGCCGCGGCGGTCGGGCCGGCGTACCAGGCGTTGGGCGCGCCGCCGGTCGCAGTCCGTTCGTCCGCAACCAGCGAGGACGCCGCCAATGCCTCGTACGCCGGTCAGCACGACAGCTTTCTCAACGTGGTCGGCACCGAGGAGGTGCTGGGCGCGGTGGAGCAGTGCTGGGCCTCGCTGCACACCGAGCGGGCGGTGGCCTACCGCGCCGGGCAGCATGCGGAGGAGCCAAGCCTCGCCGTCGTCGTCCAGCGGATGGTCGATGCCGACGCGGCCGGCGTGCTCTTCACCGCCGACCCGGTGACCGGTGACGACTCGGTGATCACGATCAACGCGGCCTGGGGACTCGGCGAGGCGCTGGTCAGCGGTGAGGTGAACCCGGACCGCTTCACCGTCGACCGGGCCACGGGCCGGGTGCAGGACCGGTCCGTCGTTCTCGGTCTGCGGTCGGGCCGGCCGACCCTGACCGATGCCGAGGTCGAGAGCCTGGCCGCGCTAGGCGTACGGATCGAGGCACTGGACTCGACGCCGGTCGATGTCGAGTGGTGCCGCGACGGCGACCACCTCTGGGTGGTGCAGGCCCGGCCGATCACCACCCCGATGCTTCCTGAGCCGGCCGAAGGAGCTTCGACAGGCTCAACCCGCAGAGACCCCTGGAACGACAGCCGGGCCGGCGACTTCCTGTGGACCAACACCAACGTCGGCGAGGCGATCCCCGACGTGATGACGCCGGCGACCTGGTCGATGGTGCAGGTGTTCATGTCCGACGCCATGGCCACCGCCTCGGTGCCGCCCTACCGGGGCTGGGGACGGATCGGCGGCCGGGTCTACCTCAATGTCAGTGTGATGATGAGCCTCTCGCGGGCGGCCGGTGTGGGGGAGCGGCGCTTCCGGACGTTGACCGCCGAGGTCTTCGGGCAGCTGCCGGAGGATCTGGAGATCCCGCCCGTCCACGCCCGGCGGCTGACCATCCTCCGGGCGATCGGACCGATGGCGCTGCACGTGCTGAGCGAGGCCCGGCGCGACATGAAGGTGCTGGACGCCTACCTGTCCGCCCATCCCGACCTCTGTGACCGGCGCCGGGCCGCGATCGAGGCGGTGGACGACCCGTCCGCGCTGGCCGACCTGTGGACCGACACGCTGAACCCCGAGTTCCACCGGGTCAGCTGGATGCTGTCCGCGGCCACCCGATCCAGTGGAGCGTCGTTCGTCACCACCCGCATGCGGCTGCAGCGGCTGCTCGGGGACGCCGGGGCCAACGCGCTCACCTCGGGTCTCGGTGGTGGGCAGGCCGGTCAGCTGGCCAGCCTGGAGCTGCTCGACGGGCTGGACCAGCTCGCTCGGGGCGGGATCGACCGGGACACCTTCAACCGGCGTTACGGGCACCGCGGACCGCACGAGTTCGAGATCTCGACCCCCCGGCCGGCCGAGGACCCGGGCTGGATC